>QILY01000122.1 GCA_003232155.1 Maribacter sp. | reverse complement strand
GGGTATGAAACCAAGGTTGAATATTTTCCTGAAGGTTACAATTCACCAAGTGATTTTGGTATAAAGCCTGTAGCAAAAATTAGTCTGATAAAAAAAGACATATCGGAACATTTTCTTGCAAAACAAATTTACAAAAGACAAACCAATAGAAGGGAGTATAAGGGGGACATTATTACTCAAAATGAATTCAATAACATTGAGAAACTGATTGATGAAACACATTCGCAAATGACTTTTATAAATAAGGAACAAGAAATGAAACCTTATTTTGACATCTTTTACAGAGGATTTGAGATTGAATCCAAAACATATAAAACTAATGAAGAAACAAGGCATTTGTTCAGGTATTCAGAAAAAGAACGAGCAGAAAAAAGAGATGGGATTAGCATCCCTCAAATGGGTTTCAAAGGGATTATGAAATGGTTAGCAGAAAAGTCACTTGATAATGGAAATAAGGAAAAATGGCATAGTGAAAAATCAATTAATCTGGGATTAAAAAGTCTGTCAAAAGGTATAGAAAGTACAAAAGGTATCATTTTATGGAAAACAGAACAAAATAATTTTATTGATTGGGTAAAAACAGGTCGTGATTATATAAAATTCAATTTAGTAACAACATCATTGAATTTATACGCTCATCCTTATAGTCAAGCCACTCAAGAATATGATGAAATGAAAACAGTTCATAACGAATTGAATACATTGACTAAGATTAATAATGAAGAAAAAATTCAAATGATTGTACGGATTGGGAGATGCTCATCATCTTATTATAGTTACCGCAGAAATGTAAAAAATTATCTGACCGAATGAAAATAAACTTGTCCTAGCAATGTATAGGAATTCTTATACTAAACGTTGGCAACAAACAGAGAAAACGAGTAAAAAACAAAATACTGTAACTTTTAATAACTCGTTTAAACTTTTTCTTTCCTGCCTGACGGCAGGCAGGTACCTGCAAATATTCCATTTTGCACTCATATTTTGCCATTTTTGACTACCTTAGCTATGCTATGCTATGCTAATAAAAAATGACTTCATATGAGCACAAAAGCGAATATTTTCGGTTCCAAACAAAAAGTTTAAACGAGTTCAATGACTTTTACCTATAAATAGAAAAACTATTTGAAAAATGAAAAAAGCTTCTTGGATTACAGTAGGAATTTTATCCACGCTCGTTGGACTATACCCAATTATATATTTTATGATTGACAGAAAATTTGGACTATTGTCATCAAAGTCAGCAGAACTTTTAAGTGACAATCTATGGAATATTGCATTTTATGGACATATAGTTCTCGGTGGACTTGCATTATTAATCGGATGGTTACAGTTTAGTCATAAATTGAGAAGAAAGAATATTAAATTACATAGAACAATTGGAAAGACATATCTGGTTTCTGTTTTAATAAGTGGCATTTGTGGGCTTTTTATTGCATTATACGCAACTGGTGGAATTATCAGTGTACTTGGGTTTTTCACGTTGGGAATAATATGGTTGGGCACAACTATTTTAGGTTTCAAAGCAATTAAAAAAGGAAATGTTGAATTACACGAAAAATTTATGATTTTCAGCTTTGCTGCTTGCTTTGCTGCAGTAACCTTAAGGATTTGGCTTCCTATATTGACTAGTGTAATGGGTGAATTTACTGGAGCTTACAGAATAACTGCTTGGTTATGTTGGGTGCCAAATATTAGTATTGCATATTTCATCACAAGAAAGAAAAACAACACCAAATCCAAGCTGATTTCGAGTAAAGTTTAACAATATAAAATGGCACTAACGATAAAGCCAGTTGCCAACAAAGATGTGTATAATTCATTGCTTCTGAATTTTCTCCCAGAAATTCCTCCCACTTTTACTATCTTACGTTTCTTAATCAGGAAAAATCCTGGCGAATTTTTATACAACGAAACCATACCACTAACACAATGATGTTGCATTCGCCTGCGACGACCCAATACATCTCGTTGTACTCGATTCCCGCCCATCGGGAAATGCAAGATTATTGTAGCGCTATGGTAGATTGCAAAATCCGTAGGATAAGAGAATTTTCGTCAACTACGCCGCGACGGCTTAGCAATACAACATATGCAATCTGAACTGCGGAATTTTATTCCTAATACCATAAAAATCAAAAAAAGTTTTCACTATATTTCCATAAAATTCAGCTGACTACTCATAACGCTGCGTTGTATGTAACCATACAAATGAACTAAAATTAGAATCTGGGTTTTTAAAAAAAATATTTGGTAAAAAAGAAACGCAAATTGAAAAAGAACCTACGACCAAGCTGGTGTTTGGGAATTATTTATTTTTTGCAATGATTGAATCGTATATCATATGACTACAAAGAAAGATTATAACCTATATCGTTCTGATTTATTCAGACATCTAGATGGTATTGTCACTGCTCCGGCAGCCTATGCATTGCATATTAAAGGAGTTACCGCATATTTACTGGAACAACAATCCTGTAGGCTTTCTGAACTTACGGCAGGCTTTACGGCAAATGAGGGTTATCTTAATGTGGCCTTACGAATGTTATGCTCGCAGGGATGGTTGGAACAAAGCATTGCTACTGACGGTTCTGATATTACCTATACCTTGAATGATTCCAGTGCGATTGCATTTGCTTTATTTCCATTGTATGAAGAGGTTGTCAACTTACAGAAGTACTCTGAAAAATTTGGAACAGGACCTTTCCGTATGCTGGAAGGGGTTTTTAAGACCTTTAAAAACAACTACGGCCTTACGGCTACAGATGATGTGCTTAAAAATAGCATTCAGGAGCAAATCCTTAAACATATCGAAGGGGTCATTTTAGGCCCTACGCTAGTGTATTTAGCGATGGGTGGAATGTTCCACAAGTACTTTATGCAGGCGAGTTTTAAGCCAGAAGAATTTCACCAGAATGCCGAAAACTTTAAGCGTGTACTGGATATCTTAAGTTATTTTGAATTCTTTACAGCTACTAATGGAACCTACCAGTTTACAGAAAAAGGCCTCTTTTATGCCAAACGTGCAAGTGCCTATGGGGTTACGGTTTCTTATATCCCTACGCTACGTAAAATGGACGAATTACTTTTTGGAAACCCTACGGCAGCAAAAGATGCGGGTGATGGAAATAAAGAAGGGCATGTAGATCGTGCGATGAATGTCTGGGGAAGTGGTGGTGCACATTCTAGCTATTTTAAGGTAGTTGATGAAATTATCATTCATCTCTTTAATAAACCCATAGAAGAGCAACCCAAAGGAATACTGGATATGGGTTGTGGAAACGGTGCTTTTTTGACCCACCTTTTTAATGTGATCGAAAAACAAACGCTACGGGGTACGATGCTGGACGAACACCCACTTATTCTGGTGGGTGCCGATTATAATGCCGCTGCTTTACAGATTACCAAAGACAATCTGGTACAGGCAGAAATATGGGCAAAAGTGGTCTGGGGAGATATAGGCGATCCTGAACGACTGGCGAAGGATCTGGATAAAAATTACGGTGTAGCCTTAGGTGAATTGCTTAACGTACGCTCGTTTCTGGATCATAACCGAATCTGGAAAGCGCCTCAACCTCAAACGGAAGCCCGCGTTAGTGACTCTACGGGAGCTTATGCTTATGAAGGGGAACGTATTCCAAATCACCTAGTGGAAGACTCGCTTCTGGAACATTTTGAACGTTGGGCGCCTTATGTATCTAAATTTGGCTTACTCGTTATTGAATTACATACCGTTCCACCAGAAATTACAGCACAACACATTGGTAAAACAGCCGTTACGGCCTATGATGCCACACACGGCTTCTCCGACCAGTATATTCTTGAAGTACCGGTTTTTAGTAACATGTTGGCAAAAGCAGGACTACATCCAGACAAACGTTTGGGTCAAAAATTCCCAAATTCCGAACTGGCCTCAGTAACGGTAAATTTGTTTACCAGATAAGGTTGTTTTTCTGACTGAATAATTACAGCTGTTAGCTTTATGTAATGGGCATCTCTAATTATGGGAAGCTTATATAACAACATGTCCTATAAAAAAAGCCTTAGTCCAGTTCTCTAAAGTTAAGTAACATCCAAACAGCAGGATAAGGTACTTTTTTAAATTAATATCTTGTAACCTGAGTTCTATTAATATCAATCTCACAGTCAGTAAATTACAATCAATTCAAAACCTAATTCCCAGATAAGCCGTCTAAACAGCAATCTTTTAACGTTGAATTAACCCGTTAGTACTACGTTTTTATCCTCCAAATCTTACTATTTACACGGCTTCTGAGAAATTACTATTAATCGAACTCAGGTTTGTAATTATATTTATTTTACTTCGACTATTCACATAATTTTAGACCAAAAATCAATTACAATGATTTTAATAATTCTTTTTATTGCAGCTTGTTTTCTTGCTTATAGTAATGGAGCAAATGATAATTTTAAAGGAGTTGCAACTTTATTTGGTAGCGGAACCACTAATTATAAAAAAGCAATAGTGTGGGCAACTACTACAACTTTTGCAGGTTCAGTTGCTGCTATCTTTTTAGCTGGTTCATTAGTAAAAAATTTTTCAGGAAAAGGCTTGGTTCCCGATTCTCTAATCCAGTCTCCCGAATTCGCCATCTCAATAGCATTAGGCGCCGCGATAACCGTTTTTATAGCTACAAAAATTGGAATGCCCATTTCAACTACCCATAGTTTGGTGGGAGCATTGTTTGGTAGTGGTGTTGTTGCAGTTGGAACATCTTTTAATTTTGCAAAATTGGGCAGCACTTTCTTAATGCCCTTAATAGTCAGCCCGCTAATGGCAGCAATAGTTAGTTTATTAGCATATCTTCTTTTTCGAAAACTAAGGGTCTCTATGGGTGTTACCAAAGAAACCTGTGTTTGTATAGGTGAAGAAAAAATTCCTGTTGTGAAAACCGCAAATACAAATGAATTCTTATATGTAGGATCTGACTCTAAAAATACTATCAATGTAATGAATGAAGCAGATTGTATTGAAACATATAAAGGAAATTTCATCGGGTTAAATTCTCAAAAAGTGCTTGATTTTCTACATTACTTGAGTGCTGGAATCGTAAGTTTTGCAAGAGGACTAAATGATACTCCAAAAATTGTCGGACTATTAATAGTAATCAATGCATTAGATATTAAATGGGGAATGGTTGCGGTTGCGATAGCAATGGCTATAGGAGGACTTATAAATGCGAAAAAAGTAGGAGAAATGATAAGTAAAAAGATTACTCCAATGAATAGTGGGCAAGGGTTTACGGCGAATTTAGTTACAGGAATTTTAGTTACAACTGCTAGCATTCACGGATTACCTGTTTCTACAACCCATGTATCCGTAGGGTCAATTTTCGGTATAGGAAGTGTAACTAAAAAAGCTGACATAAAAGTGATAAGGAATATCTTATTATCTTGGCTTTTAACATTACCAATTGCTGCCTTTTGTAGTGCCATTATTTACTGGATATTTCTAACTATTTAGATTTAGGGCACCTCTAAAAAACCAGTATACAATGCCTCCTATGAAAAGTCTTAGTCCAACTCTCTAAAGTTAGTTATTAATGAGAGCATTATTTAAGTGTGTTTTTAAAAATATAAAGACCTAAAAATCAATTGTTGGCAACAGTACAAATTAGGAACTAGATCATAAGTTTTAGCTCATCACTTTTCACACTTCATTTTTCACTCATTACTCATCACTTTTTACTCTTCACTCATCACTTTTCACTATTGAATAATGTTTTATTTATAAATTATCTACTGATAACCTTCTTTATGCCTAGTATCAATCAAATAAATAATCTTCCACTCATTATTTTGTTTGAACAATTGAAAGGAATTAACGCCGCAATGGCTAAACCCGTCGTTAACCCAAAATTCATAAGGTGTCCAAGCGTTGGCCATAGACCCATCAACCTTAATATTGAAGGATAGCAATTTTTCTTGAAACTTGGTAGTCTTTGGAATACCCACAATTGATTTGAGGAACTTGTTGAAATTTTCTGTTTTAACAAATTCAGAATTTTCTTTATCTTTTGCGATAGTCTGTAAAATAATTCCTTTGGCAATAGTTTGCTTTATTTGGGTAGAATCTTGAGCATGAAAACCTTCAAAAAAGGCTTCTACTGTCCTCTGTACTGCTACTTCATCAGATTCTTGGGCCGATAATTGTAATGAAATTATAGAAAGTAGAACAAATAGATATGTTTTCATATTTTTTGATTTTTTCAAATTTATATAGAATATTCTAGTTCTAGCTTTTTAATTTAAATATGAAAAAACCTGAAACTTGAAACGAAAGAAATCAGAAATCAAATATCCTTAGACAAAATCCTTACATTTATCCCACTAAAACAAATTACATGTCAGTTGCCAAAAAAGAATATAAAAGAGTAACAGTAAAGTCTCTCGTGGACATGAAAAAGAATGGAGAAAAAATATCAATGCTTACCGCTTATGATTACTCCATGGCAAAAATTGTTGATGCAGCTCAAGTAGATGTTATTTTGGTAGGTGATTCTGCCAGTAATGTAATGGCAGGTCATGAAACTACGCTGCCCATCACCTTAGACCAAATGATTTATCATGCAACTTCAGTAATCAGGGCCGTAGATAGGGCACTAGTTGTGGTTGACATACCTTTTGGCAGCTATCAAAGTGACCCTAAAGAGGCCTTGCGCTCTGCAATTCGTATTATGAAAGAAAGTGGGGCTCATGCAGTAAAAGTTGAAGGTGGTTCTGAAATCAAAGAATCGGTCAAGCGTATACTGAATGCAGGAATACCCGTAATGGGGCATTTAGGCCTAACCCCGCAATCTATATATAAATTTGGAACCTATACGGTTCGTGCCAAAGAAGAAGAAGAAGCTGAAAAATTAATAGAAGATGCAAAACTGCTTGAAAAATTAGGATGTTTTGGAATTGTTTTAGAAAAAATTCCTGCACAGCTCACCAAAAAAGTTTCTGAAAGCATTTCAATTCCTACTATTGGAATTGGAGGCGGTAAACATGCTGATGGTCAAGTATTGGTAATTCATGATCTTTTAGGGATGACGCATGAGTTTAATCCTCGTTTTTTACGTAGATATATGAATTTGTATGAAGAGATGAGCAATGCCATATCGCAATATGTTACTGATGTGAAAAGTAGAGATTTTCCTAGTGATGATGAGCAGTACTAGAAATAGTTGATGGTTGATGGTTGATGGTTGATGGTTGATGGTAATTAAAAAATAAAAGTTTATTGAAAAAAATCGCCATAATTGTTCTTGTTCTTTTAAACATTGGTTGTGACCAATTGTCTAAAAATGCGGTACGAAAAAATGTATCGAATAATGATCGTATTGAACTGATAGGTGATAATTTTATTATGGTCAAAGTAGAGAATACAGGTGCTATGCTAGGTTTTGGTTCAGACCTCTCCCCTATTTTAAAGATTGTTTTCTTGCAAGCTATTCCTGTTATAGTTTTACTGGTTTTACTCTTCAGAATCTTTAGAAAAACGAATATGGACAAATGGTTGGTTTTTGCTTTTGCTTGTATTATTGGTGGCGGCACTGGTAATTTAATTGACCGAATTGTATATGGTGAAGTAACCGATTTTTTTTATATTAATATTGGCTATTTTAAAACAGGTATCTTCAACATGGCCGATGTATCAGTAACCTTAGGGCTTATCCTTATTCTTTTCTTAAGCCTACGACACCGAAAATTAGAACTGTAGTGGTAGGCAAAACCATATCAACACCAAAAAACCTTCAGGTAATTTATGAAGACAATCATCTAATTGCTATTAATAAAAGGCCAGGCGATATTGTACAGGGTGACAAAACGGGCGACATACCACTTAGTGAAGTGGTGAAATTATACATTAAAGAAAAATACAATAAGCCCGGTAATGTATATTTAGGTGTTGCGCATCGTTTAGATAGGCCTACTTCTGGTATTGTAATATTTGCCAAAACTTCAAAAGCGCTTCCTCGATTAAATAAATTATTCGCTGAGAAAAATGCTAAAAAAATATACTGGGCCATTGTAAAAAAAGTTCCAGAAAAAAAAAGCGATACGCTGGTCCATTGGTTAAAAAGAAACCCAAAGCAGAATAAATCATATGCTCATATCAAAGAGGTGAATGATAGTAAAAAAGCTATCTTAGACTATACCGTCATTAAAAAATTAGATTCTTATTTCTTATTAGAAGTAGATTTAAAAACAGGTCGCCATCATCAAATACGTTCTCAATTAACAGCTATAGGGTCGCCTATTAAAGGGGATTTAAAATATGGCTTTGACCGCAGTAACAAAAATGGCAGTATTCATCTACATGCAAGAAGTCTTTCTTTTATACATCCTATTAAAAAAGAAATAATAGAACTAAAAGCAATACCACCCAATGACCCTGTCTGGAACGCTTGTTCTTAACCCGCATTATTCACGGATATTCTATTCCAAAACCAAACTACCTGCTATAATTGAAAACCTGCCGGCCATGCCTACGGCAGGTAAACCGGGCAGGTGCTCGAAATTTGTTCAGCTCAAAATTGGGCTACAATTCTTTCTCTAAAAAACCGCTGCGCTTCCCAATTCTACCTGCCTTTGCCGGCAGGCAGGTTGGTACTTTGGTTTTTCATAACGAAAACCCATGAATAATGCGGGTTAATTTTGTTATTTGGTAGCTCATAAACACAGAACCTTCATAGGCATTTACTTTAGTCTTCAATAGTATTACGAATAGCATACATAAGGACATCTCTAAAAACTCATTCGCATCAAAATTTATCGTGTAAGTAGTATTGCTTTTTCCCTAATAATCTGAGATACTGGTTTATTCTGTAGATGACTCTCTAACCATGAAATAATATCCAAATATAAGAAAGCACGTTTTTCATAAGGGTGATCCTCATATTTTTTCAACTCGGTATGTAGTTTCTGAAATTCATTTTTCAACTCTCGTGGATATATATTACCCAGATTTCTTAAGAATTTTATCATTTCTTTTTGCACTGCATGTAAATCATTCATTTTTAAAAGAAATTTATACGTGCTTTTTAATTGAATTTCTAAATGGTAATCCATACCTGCTTCATAATGAGCCACTAAACTCAATACACGCGCAAAACACATGAGATCTTCACGCATTTTTAAGTTTTTGTTATTGATGATTTTTTTTAAATATTGAATGCAGGTTTTATTATCTCCTATACCAAAATATAAGCAAGCTATTTTATAATAGAGTAGCATAATATGATGAGTATCAATCCTGTCTTTATGCTTATTGATACCATATTCGATTATTTTAACCAAATAAAGCCCTTTATCAAAAGAGCCTTCCATAAAATGAAGGTTCAATTTGTTAGAATTGAGGTACAAAAATGCAAGGGAAGAAATATTGTCATTTTTAGAAAAGTCTTTGTTATCAACTATCTTTTCTAAATTATCAAGTCTTAGCTTAAATTGAGAACGATACTTAACGTAAAACAAAGATTCTAATAAATAATGATTCCCTTTTAAAAAAAATACAGGGTTCAAATAAATCATCTCTTTATATTCATAGAAAAGACTTACCCATTTATTAGCGTATTTATAGCAAGAAAGAAAATCTTGAATCAAAAAACTGTACCATAAATGGGCCTTGTACAACCATAATTTCTCTCGAAAACCAAGGTCTTCGATTTGGTATTTAGGTAATTGTTTTTCAAAATATTTTTTGATTCTTTCTATATCGTCATCACTTCGAGCGTAGCCTACCTTAAGCATCCAACCATATAGCTGAAGTGATAAATTCGAAAGCTTACTGGTCATTACATTATGGGCAGAAAGCTCTTTAGCCTGTATCGCCAACTCATCGGCCCTATCAGGAATACTTTGCGTAATGTACTGTGTTTCAAT
>QILY01000302.1 GCA_003232155.1 Maribacter sp. | reverse complement strand
GCTTGTGGCGTAATTCTAATAAAATCTGCAATAGACCTTGAAGCAGCTGGTAAGGTGGCAATATCCCTTTGAGAGACATTGGTTGAGGTTCCTGTCTTGTCCGAACCGAAAATACTGTTGTTAACTGCAGTAATTACTACTTCATCTAAAGCTGTGGCCGATTCAGCCATTATAGGGCTTATTCTTACTCTTTGTCCTAAATCAAGAAATACGTTTTCCCTGACATTATCATTAAATCCCACATAAGAAATAGTAATCTTGTAAGGCCCACCAACTCTCATGTTTGAAATACGGTAATAGCCATCAAAATCGGTAATTGCACCATAAGTAGTACCTGAGGATGTATGAACGGCCACAATGTTAGCCCCAAGCAGGGGCTCTCCTGTGTTGTCTGTTACTTGACCCCCAATAGATGATGAAGTAACCCCTTGTGAAAAAGCAATAGCGGTCATAAGAAATGCTGCCATTGCAAAGTAAATTTTTCTCATTTTAAAAGTGTTTTTAGTTTTCTTAAGTTTGACGCAAAAGTGAAGAAATTATTCAAATTGCACGTTAAGAGAATGTTAAATTAGCTACTGTAAAATTAACATAAATTTTTCATAAAAAACACGATCAAACAATTAGTTATCAACTAGCTGTAATTTTGAAAAAAAAAAGCGTTTATTTCTTAAAAGATTGCAAAAGTTGTAATGTAGACCCATCATGATCAGCAATTTCTGATTCTTTAATATCTTTTAATATTGTGGTCGCCAATTGTTTGCCCAACTCAACTCCCCATTGATCATAACTAAAGATATTCCATACGATACCTTGTACAAATATTTTGTGTTCATAAAGGGCAATTAAAGACCCTAAACTTTTTGGAGTAAGAGAATTAATCAAAATGGTATTGGTAGGGTTATCACCTTTAAAAACTTTAAAAGGCACTAATTTTTCAATCTCACTTTTTGGCATATTCTTAGCTTCCAATTCCTTACGAACAGTATCAGCAGTCTTGCCATTCATTAAAGCTTCAGTTTGTGCAAAGAAATTGGCCATTAATTTATTATGGTGATCAGTATCACCGTGCAATGATTTCTTAAACCCTATAAAATCTGCCGGAACCAACTTGGTACCTTGATGAATTAATTGAAAAAAAGCATGCTGTGAGTTTGTACCCGGCTCTCCCCAGATAATAGTACCTGTTTGATAATCAATAGATTTTCCATTTCTGTCTATACTTTTGCCATTACTTTCCATAATGCCTTGTTGTAAATAGGCTGAAAATCTACTTAAATATTGTGTGTAAGGAATAATAGCCTCGGTCTCTGCATTATAAAAATTATTGTACCATATACTAAGAAGTGCTACTACTACAGGTATATTCTTATCAAAATTTTCGGTTTTGAAATGCTCATCCATTTCATTGGCACCGACTAAAAGAGCATCAAAATTTTCAAACCCGACAGCCAGAGCTATTGTAAGGCCAACAGCACTCCATAAAGAAAAACGGCCTCCGACCCAATCCCACATCGGAAATACGTTTTCGCTAGCGATACCAAACTCAGCTATCTTTTCAGTATTTGTAGATACCGCAGCAAAATGTTTAGCAATATCTTCTTGACTACCACTTTTTAAGAACCAATTTTTAATAGTAGTAGCATTACTAAGGGTTTCTTGGGTAATAAAAGTCTTGGAAACTATTACAAACAATGTTGTTTCAGGGTCTAATTCTTTTAAAATTTCATGTACATGATCTCCGTCTACATTACTTACAAAATGGATTTTCAAGTTGTTTTTATAAAACCTCAAGGCTTCGGTCACCATAGCGGGACCTAAATCTGACCCACCGATTCCTATATTTACAACATCAGTAAATGACTTTCCGGTATACCCTTTCTTCTCTCCTGAAATTACAGCAGTAGTAAATGTTTTTATATGTTCTTTTACTTCATATACCTCTGGTACTACATTTTGGCCATTGACTAAAACAGTATCTGTTTTCTTAGCACGTAAGGCAGTATGTGAAACTGCTCTTCCTTCAGTTTCGTTAATGGCATCTCCTTTGAAATACTTTTGAACAGCATCTTTCAAATTGACCTCATTAGCCAATTGAAGTAATAACGCAATGGTTTCTTTTGTAATCTTATTTTTTGAAAAGTCAAGAAGAAAGTCATTCCAACTTAAACTGAAATTTTCAGCTCTATTTGTATCTGCAGCGAATAAATCTCTTAAATGATTGTTTTTGGTCGCCTCATAATGTTCGGTAAGTTTTTTCCAGGCCTGAGTTGAGGTAGGGTTGATAGTATATAATGACATTTAGAAAAGATTTCGAGATTTATAACTGGTTTAGTTGGCATATTTGCCTAAGCAATTACCAAAAATAAGTTATAATCACGAGATTTTTAAGTCCCTAACAAAAATGTAATAAAGCGTTATTGATTCATGGTCAATAAATCTTCGGCTTCTTCAATTGCTTTTTCAGGGTAAACTATACAATCTAACTGATCTTTTATCGGGTATATATATTCGAAATATTCAGGCTGTAAAGTTTCGGCCAAAGGTTTTGCTTGTGGAAGTTTTTCTTTAAGCGGATCTACTTGCCTACCATTTCTCCAAAAACGATAACATACATGGGGGCCTCCTGTATTACCGGTCATGCCTATCCATCCTATCACATCGCCCTGTCGTACAAACTCCCCTCTTTTTACCTTTTGTTTTCTCATATGTAAGTATTGGGTACTATACGTAGCATTATGTCTAATTTTTACATATTTACCATTACCTCCTCTTCGAGTAGATTCAGTTACAGTACCATCGGCGGTAGCCAAAATAGGAGTGCCTCTTGGGGCGGCATAATCAGTTCCTTTATGAGGACGAACTCTATAACCGTAATATGCTATTCTTCTTTTTAAATTATATCGAGATGAAATTCTACTAAATTTAACCGGTGCTCTTAAAAAAGTTCTTCTCAAGTTATTAGCTTCTTCATCAAAATAATCAACTATATTTTTTAGGGAATCATTTTCATAAGAAAACGCATAAATAGGTCGCCCATTATGCTCAAAATATGCTGCCTCAATAGGTTCTGCCCCTGCATATATAGAGTCATTGATGAATTTTTCTTTATAAATAACCTTAAATTTATCTCCTTTTTGAAGTCTGAAAAAATCAATGGTCCAAGCATATACTTCAGATAGATTATTGGTCACATTATAATCAATACCTTGGGCCAATATCGCTTCTGACAAAGAAGTTTCAATTACACCTGATGCTTCTCTTTCCACATATTTCACCTCTTTCTTATCAGTATAGGCTAATACGCTATCCCGCAAATCAACAACCGTATAATTAATACGGTCATTTTCATAAATGAATATCTGAGCAATTTCAGTAGTATCTTTTGATTTTAAAATAGTATAAGGTTTCCCGACCTGTATTTTTCGAACGTCAAAAGTATCTCTATATTCTTGAGATATTTTATAAATCTTAGGATAATCAACTTTGTTCTGAATCATCAACTCTCCAAAACTATCACCACTTCTTACGGTATCATATACCACCATAAAATCATCAAGATTAAAACCATATTTCTTAACCACAGGTTTTTCTATAACCGCCATGGTTTTCATTTCTTTTTTGGTTTTTTTTACGGCTTGATCTTCTTTGCAAGAAAATAATACACCTATTAAAAAAATTGCGCCCCAGTATTTTTGCATTCTTATTTTTTAATTTTTTCGGGATTAAATATATGGTCTACCCATTGCTTACCCCATTCGTTTAACTCTTCTTCTGTATATAATTCAGGGAAAAATACAACTTTTTGGAAGCTTGGTGGTAAATATACTTTCCAATTTGTACCTCCTGTAGCATCTACTTGTTCTTTATCTTTATTTAAATACCTATGAGCTGAACCCATATGCATTAACGGCCAGTTTACGTTTGCATTAAGATCTAATGTCTTTAACGCATCCCTGAGCTGTTTATTATCTTGTTTTTCTTTGGGTAATTGCAAGAATTTACCATAAATGGTATTACGTTCTAACTGCTTGGCAATACGCACCAAACGAGGTGTATAACGATACTCAAACTGTTTTAAAGTTAAGGTCTTTTCACCAGTAGCCAAATCAGTAGCGCCTTTTTTCCAGTATATATTTTCATACAACACCTCAATATCATCTTCAGAAGAGTACTTACTGCGCTCTGTATGATGAACCAAATATTCCAAAGGAGTTGAATATATCTCAATCATTCTGTATTGAGCCGATTGAAACCCACTAGCGGGCAACAATGCCATTCGGTACTGTAAAAATTGTTCGCGTTCCATGCCTTTTATCATGATGCTAAAAGAAGAAATCAATACTTGGTAATAGCTATTGATTCGACGGACCTTCTCAATAAAAAAGTCGATTTTTTGAGATTTGTCATCAACTACCTGCTTTTGTTCATGAAGAATGAGTTTAAAATACAGCTCTGTAATCTGATGGTACATGATGAAGATCTCTTCATCAGGAAAATAGGTTTTAGGAACCTGTAAACTCAAAAGGGTGTCTAGATGAATATAGTCCCAATACGTGAGGTATCTTTGGTATAATAATCCATCTAAATATGAACTTAAATCTTGACCTGAATCTTTGTATTTCTCTTCAAGTTTTGAAATTTGAGATTCAATATGTTCTTTACTCTTCATTTAAGGAATTAATCCATTATAATTTTAAACTGGTGTTTGAGTCCGTTGTAACCATCTAAATCAGCTTTAATAGCGCCAATGGCCAAGTCTGCACTTATACGGACAGGAATTCTATTTTTATCAGTAGAAACCCATAATGAAAGGCTTTCTTGCTCTTTAAATACCCTGCCTGATTGTACGTATGGTCTAAATTTAAAACATTCTACCTTTCCGTACTTAGTTTTAAGCACTTCTTTTTTTAAATATTTAAGTTTAAAATTAAAAACGCCATCATCATCATATAGCATTTTAAGAGTTATTGTCTCCCCCTCTACCAAATCTTCAGGATTAAAATTGTTTCTCAAATAATAAAAGGCAGAAATCAGATCTTGGATACTATCTTGAAATTGAAAATTGTATTTTTTCTTGTTTTTCTTATCATTTAAAATAGCTTCATCCGTTTCATAATTAAAGTTGATTTCTACATCTTTTTTATACCCTCCCTCGTTTATTTTACGAATAAATTTATAGGGTTTACCGTCTTCTTTATCGAAATAACTTTCATACGTGTCATCAACTTTGAAAAATATACTGGCAAAACCTGAAGTTTCTCCCTTACCTACTACACGGTATACGGGAGTGCTACCTATATTGGCAGATTTCACTTGAAGCGTGGCATAACTCGCATTTAAAAAAAGATAATGAATACGAAATTTCAACCATTCCCCTAGTTTAAATGCAGAATCATCATCCTGACCATTTACCAATAGCCCTGAGCAGAAAAAAAGCATGAGTATAATTTTCTTCATAGTTGAAATTTCATAGTCAAATTAGTATAATACCAAATAAACCTTAAAATACCACATATATTTTGTTTCTTTTTTGCCTATATAGCGTTATAAAATAAAACCGTAGCTTAGGCTATGCTTGAATTTTATGTCTCATCTAGGCAAAAAATAATTCAAATTAGTTATACGCTATTTTAAAATTCATTTGGTATAATACCTTAAATCCGCAAAAGTATTCTACTGCAAAACCAAACTGTACGTCATTATTGGGAACCTGCCTTTGCCGGCAGGCAGGTGCTCGTAA
>QILY01000303.1 GCA_003232155.1 Maribacter sp. | reverse complement strand
TAAAAGGTAATAGAATACCAAGGCGCATAATTCCATTCAGATATTATTTCATCTTTAGGGTCTAGAGATTTAGGTTTATTGTCAAGAGCATTTAAAAAATTTGATTCATCTAATGTTGTATAAGAATTTAAAAATTTACTGAATTCTACACGCAAAATTTCATTCGATTTTGGGATATTTTTTATAAAGATGAGATTGGCATCTGGATGATTCGTTTTTTTAAGTTCTTTTCTATTAACAATTTTTCCTGCATAATAAACATGTGTGTTGTCTATAGCATAAGCTAAAGGGCGAGAATAATCTATACTAATTTTAAAAGTTTTAAGATCAACTTTTAACATTCGATTTCCTTGATAGAACACAGAATTTTTATCAATAGCATAATCCGTATAATCGCCTTCAGGCATACTGTAAAAAACTGGTCTGTCTAAAACTTTAAACGTTTTTATATCTATACCATCTAATAACTTTCCTTTAAACCAAACATGGTTAGTACCTACTTGGTAATTACCGAATGTTTTAAATGATTTTGAGTCTGAATCTTGTGACATCATAGGAAAGGAAATGATTATGGTTACTATAAGTGAAATTATATTTTTCATCTGTTTTGTTTTTATTGGGTTTTTACGTGTTGTTTTTTAATCTATTGTAGAGCCTGCTGAGAAAGGTTATACTTGGAATACACATACCCCAAATTTTGATTTGTTTTACTGTTATAAAATAGATTTCCATCTTTTATAAGCTCCGTATGTACTCTAATAATATTTGTAGGGTTTATCAAAGTTAAAAAAGTAGCGCAAAAAAGAAACCATTTTTTCATAATGGATCAAATTCATTACAAAAAGATACAAGTTACCCAGTTTTCAGATGTTTCTTGTAATCTAGTGTGATGATTTGTAAGAAAGGTGACTAAAATTTTTATGAATCATCACACTAGCCCTTATTTTATTGAGGTCATATCCGTTTTTGCCTTGTCCGAATTTGCCCTCTATCCGGTTTTGAACTTATACCATAATGGAAGTGATAGTTGGGAACAGATTGTTAGCGGCCCTATCAAAATTTTTAAGAGTATCGTACATCCTCTTTACCGCTATTGGAGTTCCCCCCTCTTGTCCAAGTAAATAATCTGGTTACATCAAATACCCAAAACGACAAAAGCTATACAAGAACGTATCAACCTTACCTATAGAATTATCCCATAAAAAAAATCGGCCGTGGGGACCGATTTATACCCTATCACCAAAGCCGTCTACTATCTTTAATACACAGGCATACTGTATTAATTTTCTCGCACCAACTTCAATTATAATAACTCAAATGCCATGCCAAACTTATTCAAACAACCCATTCAATACCTTTGCAAGACGCAATCCGCCCTTTTGTAACTGGGTTTCTAAAACATTCCAATATTCATAACTATAGCGGTATCCTAGTTTTTCACCAACTTCTACCGAACCATACAATTCATTGGCCAAATCTTGCGATTCTTCTACCCAATCAAAAATATTTCCCTCTTGTATCTTTTGCGCTTCTTTTTTAGTGATTTTAGGTAGATTCTTGGCCAGTTCAGTATAACTCATTCCATAATCATTGATCATATTACTATCCCAAAGTCTATGAAGGTTTGTACCCTTTCCGAACCACTGTACCTGTATATCATTCCCTCCCTTATCTTCTAACCTACCTACATGCATCGGCTGATGTAAGTCTCCTATTAGGTGTACTAATAGTTTTAAATAAAATACCCTATCAGCCCGTAAACTATTTTCATCTTTTATAACTGCCATACATTTTTGTATGCCAATGATAATATCGCCAAACTCACTAGGTTCAACATCAGTATACTTTTTATCTGCCGGATAATTCACATAATGCCAAGCACTGAATTTTTTAAAACTGCGGTCAGCCTTAATATCGTCACCAAAAGTTGAGACTAGAGCCAAACTTTGACCGTTTAATAATTTTGCAATAGCTTTTTCAGCTTTTCTAGTTAAATGGTTTTGCGCTACTTCACCCGTAGTTCTATGACCTGTTTTAGACCAAATCATATCATTGGCAAATGAAAATTGAATGAGGAATATAAATAGCAATGGTATAATCTTTTTCATAGTATAAATTTTGTTCAAAAATAGAAAAACGGATTTTAATCTATTGAACTCGTTTAAACTTTTTCTTTTTCATTCCTCTTTTAGCATCCATAGAAAATATATTCGTTTAAGTAATTTATTTTTATATCTTTATGATATTATTTTAATATCATTAAAAAATTATATTATGACAAATGAGAAAAAATTAAGTGCTATAAACGGCTATCTAATGCTAATGCTTTTCTTCGCAATGCCCATAATTGGTATACTTATATTTACCACAACTAAAAATATAGCAGCATTAGGGTTCATAATAATAGCCATAATAATGCTACCCGGATTTATTTTAGTCAACCCTAATGGTTCTAGAGTATTGCTTTTATTTGGTAAATACGTGGGTACGATAAAGAAAAATGGGCTGTTTTGGGTAAATCCATTATACACTAAAAAGAAAATTTCATTAAGAGCCAGTAATTTTGATAGTGAACGTTTGAAAGTAAATGATAAACTGGGCAATCCCGTAATGATAAGCACGATTCTAGTATGGCGGGTAACTGATACCTATAAAGCGGCTTTTGATGTAGATAATTACCAAAATTTTGTAAGAATACAGACTGATGCGGCTGTTCGTAAGCTTGCAAGCATGTATCCGTATGATAATTTTGCCGATGAAGGCCTTGATGAAGATATTACATTGCGTTCTAGTGTAAATGAAGTTAGTGAAGCCCTTGAAAAAGAATTACAAGAACGACTTTCAATGGCTGGCATTGAAGTTCTTGAAGCAAGAATTGGCTATTTAGCTTATGCACAAGAGATAGCGAATGCCATGCTCAAAAGGCAACAAGCCACTGCTATAGTTGCAGCTCGACATAAAATTGTTGAAGGAGCCGTAAGTATGGTAGAAATGGCTTTAGAGAAATTAAGTGAAAAAGATATAGTCAACCTAGATGAAGAAAGAAAAGCTGCTATGGTAAGTAATCTAATGGTAGTTCTTTGCTCAGATAAAGATGCTTCACCTATAGTAAATACAGGTACTTTAAATCATTAGAAATGCGTACTTTTCGAGTGCCAACAAATATAAATACCCATTCATTCTGCCAAAATTGTATTAAAAAATAAGCATGGCGAAAAAGAAAGCGTTTGCATTACGTATTAATGAGGAAATGTTGAAGACCATTGAAAAATGGGCTGCTGATGAATTTCGTAGTACCAACGGACAAATTGAATGGATGCTACAAAAAAGCTTAAAAGAAGCGAAACGCGAAGCCAAAAAGAAGACAGACTGATTGTTGTTTTTTTAGCATTTTTTTAACGTAGAAATCGTTTAAATTTGTATCGACTAATTCGAACTCAATGACAAGAGCATTTTGCGCCTTTGTATTACTTCTTTATACAATACCATTTCTCAGCCAAACCGTAAATAAATCTTTTACGGTAAAGCACACCTCTGAAATCCCTGAAATTAATGGCGTTCTAGATGAAGCCCTATGGAAGGTTGCAGAAGGCCCCCATGATTTTCAACAATATTTTCCATCAGATTCTGTATTGGCAAAAAATCAAACCGATATTAAAATGCTATCTGATGGCAAAACACTTTATATTGGTATAACCGTATATTCAATAGTTGGCAATGATTGGGTAGTGCCTAACTTGCGAAGGGATTACAGGGCGGGCAATAGTGATAATATTAGTTTGGTATTCGATACTTTTAATGATGGCACCAATGCCTTTCTGTTCGGTATCAACCCTTATGGGGTACGCCGTGAAGCATTAATTTCAGGTGGCGGACAAGGGGTAAATGGGTTTACTACTTCGTGGGATGTAAAATGGAAAGGCGAATCAAAACTCTATGATGGGTATTATACTGCTGAAATTGCTATACCCCTAACCTCTTTTAAGTTTAAAGAGGGTGAAACTAAATGGCGTTTTCAAAGTTATAATTTTGATATGCAGACCAATGAACGTAGTACTTGGTACAATGTTCCCCAAAACCAGTTTATTTTTAGTCTAGCCTTTATGGGCGATATGTTTTTTGAAAAGCCCTTGGGGCGGTCAAGAACCCCTTTAGCATTGATACCCTATATCAATACTATTGCTGAAAAAGATTTTGAAAATGACGTAAGCGATACCAATCTAAAAGTAGGCGGAGACGCCAAAATAGCGATTGGTAATGGATTAAATTTAGATATTACGATCAATCCTGATTTTTCAAATGTTGAAGTCGATAATATCTTCACTAACCTTACTCGTTTCGAAATAGGCCTACCCGAAAGAAGGCAGTTTTTTGTAGATAACAGTGATCTCTTTGGGGGTTTTGGTGGTGGTAGGGATGCTAATCCATTTTTTTCAAGGCGTATTGGTATTGCAAGTGGTATTGATGGCAATTCCATAGAAAATAGAATTTTGGGCGGCGTACGGTTAAGCGGAAAATTAGATGAAGATTGGCGTTTAGGAATTCTCAGCATACAAACTGGTGAGGATACAGATAATGAAATTGCATCAAACAACAATACGATGCTCGCACTTCAAAAAAAGGTATTTGCACGTTCTAATATAGGAGTGTTTTTCATAAATAGAGAAACGTTTAAAGACTATGATTTTGTTGGTGAAGAAGAAAGGTACAACCGTGTAATTGGTGCTGATTACAATCTTTCATCTAAAAGTAATAAATATGCGGGCAAGGCATATGTACATAAATCTTTTCAGCCTGGTGATAATGAAGGTAACTATTCAGTTGGGGCGAATTTGGGTCGCCTAACAAGGTCTTTTAATGTTTTTGCCGATTTAGTCTATATAGATGAGGAGTTTACTTCAGATCTAGGCTTTATCAGACGAAAAGACATTATTAAATCAGTGTTTTCTTTTCAAAAATTCTTTTGGCCCAAAAGCGATATTATCAACAGGTATAGCTTTGAGATTTTTCCGGTGACTATTTGGAGACCTACACTTGACAATTTAAAAACGGATGAAGAAGTACGAATAACAGGCGAAGTGAGAATGCAGAACCAATCTGAATTCAGATTGGGTTTTTCAAATAGGTTTACCTATTTAACTGATGCTGATGACAATTTTGACCCTACTAGAACAGCTGGGGGAATGCCATTACCCAATAATACCGGGTATCATTACAATAGTGTAGATTTTTCATATCAATCGAATCGGGCGCAGGTATTTACATATAATGTACAATCAACCGTTGGCCGCTTTTTTAATGGCAATCAATTTTCTTTTCAAGGGCGATTCGGACTACGATTACAACCTAGGGCGCAAATTTCATTAGCTGTGAACTATGACAAGATTGAACTGCCCGGTCCTTTTCCCAGTGCAGAAATATGGTTGGTCAGCCCTAGGGCCGATATTACGTTCAGTAAATCAATTTTTTGGTCCACTTTAATCCAATACAGTAATCAAAGAGATAATTTAGGTATAAACTCTAGATTACAATGGCGTTTTGCCCCTTTATCCGATTTGTTCATTGTATATAATGACAACTACTTTGTAAACCAATTTTCGCCTAGATTCCGTTCTATAAACCTAAAACTTACGTACTGGCTAAATATCTAGTTCAAACGCTAAACCTTATAATCTATAAATAACACAAAAGATATATTTTATATTAAACTCGTCTTGAGTTTTTGTTTGGAACCAAGGTTTTCGGTTTTTGTACTCCAATGAAGGTTTTTTTGAGCAGC
>QILY01000259.1 GCA_003232155.1 Maribacter sp. | reverse complement strand
TGCGCTAAGTAAAGAATATTTATCAGGGCAAGTGCCTATTAAAGTACTTTCTAAGTTTAAAGAACAATATTCAGATACAAGAATAATTATCGAAAAGTTAGACAATATCAATAGTGCCAAAAACCATAACCTAACTTTAGCAGATACATTACTACTAAAAGAAGCTATTGATTTTACAGGGGCCGATCAATTATTTAACTTTTCCCGAATCATTTATAACAAAAAACGGGATGCCGCACTAATCGATATTGGAATAAGTCATAGCGGGTTAGCGGGTTCCTCTAGAGTATGTTATTTGCAAAAAAAGAACGGTCAATGGAAGATAATCAGTTGCTACGAGGGGTATATTTGGTGAACCCCACTACCGCTAGTTGTATAGGTTGTACTTTTATCTTACCATTAATTATGACTCAATGCAAGTGCCATAATCCGGACTAAAATAGAAAGAGCCTACACATTGGCAGGCTCTTTAAAGTTATATATATTAATCTTATTGGGCTATACCTGTTATCTCCAAATCAAATATTAGATTAGCATTGGGCGGTATAACATTACGGGAGCCTTGTTCTCCATAGCCTAAATGTGGTGGAATGAATACACGAATTTTATCACCAACTTTCATGGCCAATAGCGCTTCTTTAAAACCAGCTATAAGTTGTGCTTCAGGGTTATAGACCATAGGTGTTGGTTCATAGCCACGAGCCTGCTCTTTGTTCCAATCAAATTTGTTGTATTTAACGGCAATTTCTTTATAGTTGCTATCAAATAAGGAACCATCTTCTAAATAGCCCGCATACATCACCAATACCTTTTGTCCTGTTTTTGGTTTCTCACCAGTACCCTCATTCAAACTTAAAATTTTAAGTCCTGATGGAAACTCTTTTGCTTTTTGTTTTTCGAGCGGAATCATAGCTACAAACGCTTCTTTTACCTTTTGGACCACTGCTTCTTTTTCAGCTTTTTCCTTTTCAAGGGCTGCTAAGCGTTCTCCTTCTTTATAGAAATACTCTGTCATAATGGCAACTGCATCGAATTTTTTAGCATCCTTGCCATTACGAATAATTTGAATTGTATTCAATATAACGTCGACTACGGGCTTGTTTCTTGCTCCAACTTCAACATTGGCGATGGAATCTACAATATTCAAACCTTCGACTACTTCCCCGAAAACAGTATGCTTTCCATTTAACCAAGGCGTTGCTTTATGGGTGATAAAGAATTGACTTCCGTTGGTAGCAGGCCCACTATTGGCCATAGAAAGAATTCCCTTTTTATCGTGTACCAATGAATCGTTTACTTCATCTGTGAACTTATAACCAGGATTTCCAATTCCAGTTCCATCGGGGTCACCACCTTGAATCATAAAATCTTTCATGATTCTATGAAAAGTAATTCCATCATAATAAGGCTTGTCTTTATATTTATCGTCAACAAAGGGGTTTTCCCCTTCTGCAAGAGAAATAAAATTAGCCACGGTAACTGGTGTTTTTTTATGTTCTAAACGAACAATAATATCACCTTTATTAGTTTTGATGTCTGCGAAAAGACCATCTCCTAAATCTTTATAGTGACTAGACTTACAACTTGTTAAAGCTATAGTTAAGGTTAAAATGAATACATGCGCTTTTTTCATAAATATGATTTTTGTTTTCATTCCTTTTGAATAAGGGAATCAGTTTAAAGTAGTTATTATGTTTATTTAATTTCTGTAAGCCGTTTTTATATGGACACTAATTTTATTTTTAGTCCCCAGTCTTCTGTCTTTCTCACAAACTATCCTGTGCTTTTTCAATTTTAAGAATTGCAATAGTTGACTTGATAGGTAAATTGATTCCGATTTTTTGGTTATCACCATGATAGCCATATGCCAAAGAAGACGGAAATATAAAAGTTGCCACTTCTTGCTCTCTTAAAAATTTAATACTGTTCCTTAACCCAGGAAAAAGAGGAATTTTATCTGCTTTATATTTTAAAATACCAATATCTGCCATAGAATAAACAGTATCATTTTCAAAATCCACCACATTATAAGTTAACGTAATGACATCATTTGCTTTAGCAGTATATGCAGTCGAACCTTTTTTTATATCATAATAATACCATGAACCTGTATTACTCGGTTTATAATCATGTAAGGTATCTTTTGTAATGATATTTTGAATCAATTTTTCTTCTTTTGCCAAAAGTGCTTTACTACGTGCTACAGAAGTTTTAATAGAAGTACCTGTACTTACTTTTATGGGTTTACGTGGCACAGGACCCTCACAACCCATCAACCCTATCAAAAGTATAATAATTATGAACTGTTTCATGAGTTTAATACTTTTTTATATTGTTCTAGAAGTGATACAAAATGAGCTGTTGTTTCAGGAATGGAAACATCACTTTTACCACCTGCGGCATTGTCATGACCGCCACCGCTGAAGTGGTTTCGCGCAAATTGATTTACCGAGAAATCACCTTCTGAACGAAATGATATTTTTATAATTCCTTCTTCTTTATTTTCAATGAAAATAACGGCGAATCTTATTTTTTCTAGAGTAAGTCCGTAATTCACAAAACCTTCAGTATCCCCTTTTTTATAATTGTAGGTATCCAACTCTTCTTGACTCAGTGTAATGTAAGCTGTTTTGTACTCTTCTAAAATGACCATGTTTTTTAAAGCACAACCTAGTAAATGCAATCTACTTGGCGAATTAGTATCATAAATTTTATTATGTATGGTCGTATTTTCAGCACCTTTATGAATAAGCTCAGCGACTACTTGATGGGTTCTGCCTGTAGTTGAAGAGAATTTGAATGAACCAGTATCGGTCATAATACCGGTATATAGGCAATTGGCAATTTCTTTGGTAATAGTATCCGTATCATCAAGAAACCCAATAAAATTGAAAACCATTTCACATGTAGAACTCATGCTCACATCAGAATATGTGATTTCTGCATAATCAGAAGGCGCTTGATGATGATCTATCATAATAAATTTGGCTTCAGATGCTTCAAGAAAGGATTGCATTTCACCAATGCGCCCCAAATGGTTAAAATCTAAAGTAAAAACCAAAGTAGCTTCATCGATTGCTTTCCTAGCTTGGGCATTCTCCTTTTCAAAGTTCAGAATATGCTCGTTGCCTGGCATCCATTTTAAAAATTTCGGGTAATCGTTAGGTGCTATAATAACAGCTTCTTGTTTGCTGTTCTTTAGATAATGCCATAAGCCTAAAGTAGAACCTATAGCATCGCCATCAGGGTTTTTATGGGGTACGATAACAATTTTCTGCGGTTGGGAGAGCAGTGCCTTAACGGCGTTGATATCCTTTAAATTCATGGGCGCAAAGATACAATAATATAATATATCCGTAAACTCAAAAATGCTATTTTTGTCGTGTATAATTAAATCATGTTTATGCAAAAATCAAGACTATTATTTAGTTTTCTTCTTTTAGTTTGTGCTTGCAAATCGAATAAAAATACTGCTGTTGCTTTTACAACTGATTTTACCATCGCTTTTGGTTCTTGCAATAAGCATACGCTGAATAATTTTCTATGGGATGATATATTGGCCACCAACCCTGATGTATGGATTTGGGGCGGTGATATTATCTATGCAGATACTGATGATATGATTAAATTACGAAACGCCTACACAGCACAAAATACTGTTGAGGGTTATAAAAATTTAAAATCGAAAGTACCCGTAATTGGCACTTGGGACGATCATGATTATGGTTTGAACGATGGCGGTGTTGAGTTTCATGCAAAGGCAGAAAGTCAAAAAGAATTTTTAGATTTTATGGATGTGCCCAGTGATAGTCCAAGAAGAAACCAAGAAGGAGTTTATACCGACCATGATTACAAACTGCCTAACGGGAAAATAAAAGTGATCGTATTGGATACCCGTTATTTTAGAACTGCCCTCACACCAGATACAGAAACTAAAAAGAGAAACAAACCAAATGTTTATGGTGAAGGTACCGTACTTGGAAAAAAACAATGGAACTGGCTTGAAACGGTTTTAAATACTTCTGATGCCGATTTTAATATTGTGGTCAGTAGTATTCAGGTTTTATCGAATGAACATGGTTTTGAATGTTGGGGCAATTTTCCGCATGAGGTAGATAAATTGAAAAATATGATTGTAGCTTCTCGAGCAAAGGGAGTTTTGATTTTATCGGGAGATCGGCATATTTCAGAATTCTCAAAAACAAAAGTTGCTGAGCTTAGCTACCCTTTGATAGATTTTACCAGTAGTGGATTAACGCATACCTATTCTCGATTTTCAGGAGAACCCAATCCGTTTAGAATAGGAAAGGTGGTCAGTACTGAAAGCTTTGGGTTACTGGAGTTTGATTTTAAGGCTCGTAGCGTTCATTGCAAAATAATAGGTGATAATGAAATGCTTTTAGGAGAATTACAGCAAAACTACTGACCTTTGCAAGTTCTTAAATAAACCGTATTTTTGCGCAAAATTTTACAAGATGACAAATAGAACTTTTACAATGATCAAACCAGATGCTGTTGAAAACGGACATGTTGGTGGAATATTAGATAAGATTACATCTGCAGGCTTTAAGATTGTAGCGATGAAATACACGCAATTGAGCAAGCGTGATGCAAAGGCATTTTATGCTGTTCATAGTGAGCGTCCATTTTTTGGTGAATTGGTCGAGTTCATGACTAGAGGCCCTATTGTTACCGCAATTATAGAAAAAGAAAATGCGGTCGATGATTTTCGTGCTTTGATCGGCGCAACCAATCCGGCCGAAGCAGCTGAAGGTACTATTCGTAAATTATATGCAACTAGCATTGGCGAGAATGCAGTACATGGTTCAGATAGTGATGAAAATGCTGCTATTGAAGGTGATTTTCATTTTGCAGGTAGAGAAATTTACTAACTAAAAATAAATTTAATAGAAAACCAATAAGTTGCTTGTTGGTTTTTTTGTTTTATCTAAGAACTAGTTTCTTTACCAATTCTTTACCCAATTCCTCATTTAGCATAGTGATTATTTTAGACTTGCCATGGCTTAGTTCCTCCCTTAAAACAGAAGAAGAAAGTGACACAAATAAGGTTTCGTTCCGAAGTTCTATCGCAGTGGTGTAATTATTTACCCCATTGCCCATCAGGTTTGCCCATGCTTCACGTGCATTTACCTTATCCATGCCTTTTTCAAGTTTATTTGTTTTAATAAATTCTTGAAGGGCTTCGCCCATATTCAAATTGTTGTTTTTTCGTTTCGCCATTATTCTTTTGCATTAATGGGTTGAAAGCGTTTATATGAATATGTTATGATATCTTGATTTACAACTGAAAAACTATTTTCAGATACTGAGGTAATTTTTTCAGTCCATTCACTCATGCCATTTTTGTAATGAAATTCAAACCCCCCATCTTTTTCTATTATCGTAAAAAGTTCTGCATCATTTGAAGTGGTATAGGTCCCATCAAATTTAGGTTGCATTTTTTTACGGAATCCTTTTAAGGCTTCAATCTCAATATAATCAATAGTGGCACTCATTTTAAATTCTTTGTTTTCTCCGTTGGAAAAAATAACCTCTTCAATTTCCCAATAACCGTTAAGATACTGAAGGTCTTCTTTTGAAACACGCTTTGAGCATCCTATGAAAAGAAAAATAAGACTGAAAGATAAAAGATGCTTCATTCTTATAATTTAAATATTTTATAGGATTGATGACTGTTTTTCACCACATCTTCTGTGCGTTCTGCATGAGTGTCACTTATGAAAATCTGTCCAAAATTCTCATTCTCCACTAATCCGATAATATGACTTACCCTTTGCTCATCCAACTTATCGAAAATATC
>QILY01000028.1 GCA_003232155.1 Maribacter sp. | reverse complement strand
TTTTACATCCTCCAGACCATAATGATCTCTATCTAATATTTTTTGAGCACGTTTTAAATCAAATTTATCTTTAGAAAAATCATTCCATGGCAACTCTAAAAACAAATCCAAATAATTTCTTTGAATAGAATATTCGGCTACTTGAGGGCTCATTCGCTGCATTTTTGATAACTCCTTATCAAAATGCTCCCCTATTTTTTTTTCCCATTTTTTCTTTTTGGCCTTAGCACGCATTTCAAGAATTTCCTCATCATATGAAACGCCACCCAATTCTTCTTGAATGGTCTTCATTTGTTGGTGCAAAAAATATTCGCGCTGTTGCTGATCCATATCGTTCCGAACCTTGGATTGAATATCATTCTTCAATTCTAATTTCTGAAGTTCTACATTCATATACTTCAAAGTGGCCAATGCGCGATCTTGAAGATTCGTTATTTCTAACAACTCTTGCTTAGCTTCTACGTCTAAATTAAGGTTGGATGAAACAAAATTTATCAGAAAAGAGTTACTCTGAATATTCTTAATGGCAAATGAAGCCTCACTAGGAATATTAGGGTTATTACGAATAATTTGAAGCGAAAGTTCTTTAATCGATTCTATAATGGCCAGAAACTCCTTATCACCTTTTTGAGGTCTCTCTTCTTTGGTCTCCCTTACTATAGCAGTAATATACGGGTCTTTTGTAAGTACCTCAGCGATTTCAAAACGTTTTTTCCCTTGGATGATTACCGTTGTATTACCATCGGGCATTTGCAATACACGCAAAATTCTTGCTACTGTACCTAAAGTATTGATATCCTTAACATCAGGATTTTCAGTTTCTTCATCTTTTTGAGAAACTACCCCAATTACTTTAGAGCCATTATTGGCATCTTTTATTAAATTGATAGATTTATCCCTACCTGCAGTAATAGGAATAACAACACCTGGAAACAAAACTGTATTACGCAAAGGTAATATTGGTAATATTTCAGGTATATTCTCATTATTCATTTGCTCCTCATCTTCAGGCGTCAATAAGGGAATCAATTCAGCATCCTCATCAATTGAATGTAAAGACATATTGTCAAAATTTGTAAACTTGGAATCTCCCATAGTACTATATCGGTCATTCTGTCACTCAAAAAACAGAAAATCTTTTTAAAATTATAAATGAATACCATTTATGCCCTTAAATCAAGGGTTTTGGTGTTTTTTTGATTTCTTTATCATTCTATTCAGGCAATTCTTATGCCAATAAAGTAAAAGTTTTATGAAAAAACTGTAACAATCTGTAAATTGATTTATCTATACAACAAACCATTCATTTTTTGAGCCACAAAAAAGAACATACTGACGCTTTATTACAATTGTGTTTAGAAGGAAAACCATCAGCACAATTGGAAATTTACAACCGCTATTACAAAGCCATGTACAATACGGCTGTGCGAATTGTAAAAGATAGTGCGGAAGCCGAGGATGTAATGCAAGAATCGTTTTTAAACGGGTTTACGAAACTGCACACATTTAAAGGAGAGGTAACTTTCGGGTCTTGGCTAAAACGCATTGTGATAAACAACAGTATATATCATTACAGAAAGCAACAGAAGAAAAACGAAGTTGATCTGGATGATGTAATCTATAAGGTCGAAGATAATGACGGAGTTGTTTCTGATCATGTGTATACCGAACTGAAGGCTCAAAAAGTGATGGAAACCATGAACCTGTTGAAAGACAATTACAGAGTTTCTTTGACCTTACATTTAATCGAAGGGTATGATTATGAAGAAATAAGTACAATACTGAATATAAGTAATGCCAGTTGCAGAACAACAATCTCAAGGGCAAAAGAAAGTTTAAGAAAAAAGTTGACAACTGTTTAGTTATGGAAAAAGAAAAAATAAATCAACTGTTTGAAAACCTTCATGGTACTTTCGATATCGAAGCACCAAAAGAAGGTCATAAACAACGGTTCTTTGATAAATTACATGAAGCCAACGGGCTTGTATCAATTCAAAAGAAAAAGAACCCATGGTTAAAACCACTTTCATTGGTTGCATCAGTTGCCATTCTCTTTACCGTGGGCATTGGCATTTACAATTCGAACCCTACCATTAATCAACAAATTGCCGAAATAGCACCTGAAGTGTCAAACACACAATATTATTTTGCAAGCCTTATTGAAGAGCAAGTGAAACAATTGGAAAGCGAAAGCACTCCAGAAACCCAACAAATCATTGCAGATACAATGATTCAGTTAAAAAAATTGGAAGCTAGTTACAGCATGTTGGAAGACGACCTTTTGAAAGGCGGTAACAGCAAATTGATATTGAGTGCTATGATTACTAATTTTCAAACACGAATAGGTCTTTTACAAGATGTTCTTAATCAAATTGAAACTATTAAAACTATAAATAACAATACAAATGAAAACAACTATATTATATAAATACGTGACGGTTCTACTTTTAACCGTACCAATGATCCTATCGGCCCATAATGGAAAACTAAAAGGCAAGCATACTAAAGAAAAGACTATTAAAAAGGAATTTTCGGTAAACTCAGATGCCTTATTAAAAGTAAAAAATAGCTATGGCAACCTTAATATCACTTCATGGAACGAAAATCGAATAATGATTGAAGTACACATTAAGACCAATGGTAACAATGAAGAAAAAGTTCAGGAAAAACTAGATCAAATCACTGTTGATTTTGAGGCCAGCAGCAATAAAGTCTCTGCAAAAACCATTTTTGGAAACAACAAAAGTAGCTGGGGGTGGAACTCAAGAAACAACAATGTGAACATGCAGGTCAATTACACTATAAAATTACCCATAAAAAACAGCGTGGATCTGAGTAACGATTACGGTAATATTCTTTTGGATCGTGTAGATGGCCATGCAAAAATAAATTGCGATTACGGTCGATTGGAAATTGGGGAATTAAGAGGAAGAAACAATCAATTGAACTTTGATTACTCCTCTAAATCAACTATTGAGTATATAAATAGCGGTACTATCAATGCAGATTACTCTGGTTTCACTATACAAAAAGCCGGGAATTTGGTCATCAAAGCCGATTATACCAATTCTGTAGTAGAAAAAATGGATAACCTTGACTTTTCAACAGATTATGGAAGCATTCAAATTGGGGAAGCTAAAAACGTTCTGGGCAACAGTGATTATATAAGCGTTAAACTAGGTACTGTTCATGGCAATGTTGACATCACTGCAGATTATGGAGCCGTCAAAATTGCAAAAATGGCCGCAGATGCAGGTGATTTGAGAATACGTGGTGAATATACCGGAATAAAAGTAGGGTACGATCCTGAATACCATTTCAATTTTGAAATCAAAACCTCATACGCAGGGGTCAGTGGAAAAGATGATTTTGAAATAAATATCAGCGAAGTTAAAAATACAAGCAAATATTACAAAGGGTATTATGGTTCAGCAAATAGTGGAAACTCAGTTTATATTACGAGTGACTACGGAAGAATAACATTTTATAAAAATTAAATCATTAATCAAATTAAACCCTTAAAATAATTAACTTCTGGGTTATAAACAACAGATTCCCGCCAAGGCGGGAATGACACTAAAATCATTTATCATGAAAAAAATATTCACATTAAGTTTAGTAGTCCTATTCACCGCCTCTTGTTCAGCACAATGGGGCAAAAAAGTAAAAGGAAATGGTAATATAACGACTGTAGAACGCAGCGTAGGCGATTATGATGCTATAGGTTTGGCTGGTTGGTTTGATGTAGACTTAGTAGCTGGCAATGAAGGGAAAATTACTTTAGAAGGCGAATCAAACCTATTAGAACATATCGAAACAGAAGTGAAAAATGGAAAACTGACCATAAAAGTAGAAAAAGGTATCAACTTAAAACCTTCTTCATGGGAAAATGGCATCAAAATTACCGTACCTATAGAAAGTATTAATTCAGTAGTTCTATCGGGGTCTGGAGATATTGTGGGTAAGACCACTATTAAAACAAACAGTTTTAAAACTGCAATGTCAGGATCAGGGGATATAACATTGGATGTTGAGTCAGATTCAGTAGATGTTTCTATGTCCGGTTCTGGCGATATTACTTTAAGTGGTACTACCAATAGTTTTGATGTTACTATATCTGGTAGTGGCGATGTCAAAGCTTATGCCCTTGAAGCTAATAATGTTAACGCAACTGTATCAGGTTCTGCCGATATAAAAGTTACGGCTAAAAAAATGCTGAAAGCGCGAGTATCTGGATCAGGAGATATAAGATATAGAGGCAATCCGCAAAAAGTAGATACCAAAACCTCTGGTTCAGGAGATATTTCTAAAGGATAGGGAGTTTATTCATCACGTCAGTTATCTAGATTCAACAAAAAAAACTCTCGAAAATCAAAAAAATTAAGCCTCTTTTTATAAGGAGGCTTTTTTATTTACTTTAGTCAATAATAGCATGCCAATTAAAAAGAAAAGACCTAAAAAGATAATAGCGTTTCGCATGCTACCTGTAAGCTGAGCAATAAAACCGTACATAAATGTTCCGATAACTATTCCTATTTTTTCAGCAACATCGTAAAAGCTAAAAAAGGAAGTGGTATCAGTAGTATCGGGTATAAACTTAGAATAGGTAGAACGTGATAATGCTTGTATACCGCCCATAACTAAACCTACACAACCTGCAGCAATATAAAAACCTGTCGGAGTAATAACAAAATAAGCATATATACATATAAGCACCCAAAGTAAATTGACTATAATCAGTGTTTTTATATTACCAAAAGTCTTAGATGCCATAGCTGTAATTATAGCGCCCAATATGGCCACAATTTGAATAACCAAAATACTTACAATTAAACCAGTTGTTCGCTCATTATCTGTTCCCCAATTTATTTCTTCCTCGCCAAAATACGTAGCAATAAGCATTACGGTCTGTACAGCCATACTATAAACAAAAAACGCAATCAAGTATCTCTTTAATTTTACCTCATTACCCAATTGATGCCATACCAACTTCAATTCTTTAAAGCCATTAAAAATAATATTTTTGCGTTCCCCATCTTTTTTATAACCTTTAGGTAGGTGGTAAAAAGTATATTGGGCAAAAATAATCCACCAAATGCCTACTGTTAAAAAAGAATATTTCATGGCTTTTATCTCTGCAGCACCATCAGCATCTGTTTCTATTCCAAAAAAATCTGGTTTCATGACCATGGCCAAATTCACCAACAATAAAATTACACTTCCCAAATAGCCCATAGAGAAACCTTTGGCACTGACTTTATCTTGTTGCTCTGGGAAAGCTACATCGGGCAAATACGAATTGTTCATGGCGAAACTGACCCAAAAACCAACCAGTCCGAAGAAATAACATACCAATCCCAAATAAATATTATCCAAAGAAAACCAATAGAGACCAATACATGAGATTCCGCCGAGGTAACAAAAGAATTTCATAAATATCTTCTTGTTGCCCAAATAATCAGCAATGCCAGATAGTAGCGGAATAATAATAGCAATAAAAACAAATGCTGCCGAAGTGACATAACTAATCAATGGTGCCCGTGCAATTTCACCACCAAAAACCGTTATTTTTTCAATTCCTGCAGTTCTGAAAAGTGCTCCATAAAAAATAGGAAAGATCGCTGAAGAAATCACCAAACTGTATACCGAATTCGCCCAATCATAAAAAGCCCATGCGTTGAGTAATTTTTTGCTTCCTTTAATTGCTATTGTTTTTGTCATAGTTGGTGGGTCATAAAAAAACCGTTTACCTAGTGTTAAGTCAAAGCTGAAATGTTGGGTAAGGCAATCGTGGATTTTGTGCTAGGCCAAGGCAAAAAATCATTGCATAGCCGTAGCTAC
>QILY01000213.1 GCA_003232155.1 Maribacter sp. | reverse complement strand
ACGCAAATTATTCTTATAGCTGTCAAACCTAGTATTTCACGCTGGAAGTTAAGAGGTAGATATAAACGTCTTAATCGAAAATTTAAAAAACTAGCCGATAAAGATAAGCGCATCGATTTTGCAAATGTTTGGCATCCTATGCTTAAAGGTAAAAAGGTGAAACAAGATATTTTTCTTGAAGATGGACTCCATATGAACTCAAAAGGATATGATATTTGGTATTCCGTTTTGAAGCCTTTTATGAAATAGAAAATAAATTTAAAAACTAGAAATCATAGCCAACATGAAATCAATTTTAGCTCGCAGTTTATTTTTACTGACTTTCATTATACTATTTAGCGCTTGCGCAGAAAAAAAGAAAAAAAGAGTGCTCAATTTACCAGAAACTGATTTAGCTTCTGAAAATATGATCCCGAAGCCTTTGAGGGTCATACCCACCAATAAAGGTTTTGCTTTAGATAAGTTTACTACAATTTATACTTCTGGGAATTCTTTGGGATTTGCTGAAGTAGGTGAATTTTTAGCAAAAAAAATAAAAGGAAAGACTAATCTGGATATTCCTGTTAATGTTGATGAAGTACCTGATCAAGAGGGAATTATCTATATTAATCAATCTGATAGCCTGGAACTAAATACACCAGAAGCATATCAAATTTATATTACCCAAGATTCTATAATTCTGAATTCAAATACTGCCGAGGGAGCTTTTAGAGGTATTCAAACCCTCCGTCAAATTATTCCGGAAACTAGTATTGATACTATCACCGAATATAACGTTTGGAATATTCCCACAGGAAAAATAATAGATAGTCCCAATTTTGAATACAGAGGTTCAATGTTAGACGTTGCCCGTCATTTTTTTAGTGTGAAGGATGTGAAAAAATATATTGACATCTTAGCGTACTACAAATATAATGTACTGCATTTGCACCTATCAGATGACCAAGGATGGCGTATTGAAATAAAATCATGGCCAAAACTTACTGAAATTGGAGGAAGCACAGAGGTAGGTGGAAAAGCTGGTGGATTCTATACCCAAGAAGAATATACTGAAATTGTAAATTATGCTGCAAAACATCATATTATGATTATACCTGAAATTGATATGCCCGGGCACACCAATGCCGCTTCGGTATCCTATCCTATTTTAAATGGAAATGGAAAAACCCCTAAATTATATACAGGCATGCAGGTAGGAAAAAGTACTTTTGACACTAGAAAAGATACTGTTTACACCTTTATTGATGATGTAGTTCGTGAGATTTCTGCAATTACTCCCGGCCCCTATTTTCATATAGGCGGTGATGAAAGCCATGTTACTAAAAAGAACGACTATATCTACTTTATAGAAAAAGTAGAGAAAATTGTACAGAAGCATGGTAAACGTATGATAGGTTGGGATGAGATTGGGCAAGCAGATATTGATTCAACATCAGTCTCTCATTTTTGGTCAAGTAAAAAAAATGCACTTGATGCTATTAAGAAAGGTATGAAGGTCATCATGTCTCCGGCTAAAAAAGCATATTTAGATATGCAGTATGATTCACTCTCTAAACATGGTCTGCATTGGGCCGCATACATACCAACTGATGTGGGGTATAAATGGACGCCTGAAAACTATGAAGGTATACCGAAAGAAAATATATTAGGTATTGAAGCTCCACTTTGGTCAGAGACTATTAGCAATATTGATGAATTGGAATATTTAGCTTTTCCACGTGCTATAGGGTATTCTGAACTTGGTTGGTCAATTGAAGAAAATCGTGATTGGGAAAATTACAAAGTACGCCTCGCCAACCAAGCGCCCTTTTTAGAACGAATGGATGTAAAATATTATCCTTCGCCTCTCATAGATTGGAAGAAGAGCAAGTATTCTTATAAAGAAATTGAAAAAGAATAAAACTTTTATATCATAAAAAAAGAAGCTTTTAAACCTCTCTTTAGTTATACATTTTCACAAGAATGCAGATGTCGCAACTGATAAATGGAGAGGTACAGGCCTATTTCAAAGGCTTTGAACATAACACAAATCGAAAGAACAAAGGCTTAAATCTTAAAGTCCTGCACACGATGACACACCAAATCAAATCTTGGACAAGGACTACCTCTTTATTGATAATCTTAATCTTTATTTTTTTATGCCTGGCAACCCTTTTGGTTTTTTGGTCTGCCAATGAAAGGTTTCTGCCTTCTTTTCTACAGGCCATACCTCATCTAAAGTATTGGCATTGTATATCTTTCCATTCTTAATAACATGGGTAAGCGTATTGGTATTACGAATATTCTCTAAAGGGTTTTTCTCTAAAATTAAAATATCGGCCAGTTTACCAACTTCTAGGCTTCCTAAATCACCATCTAGGCCCAAAGATTGTGCGCCTAGTGTTGTAGCTACTCTAAGGGCATCATGGTTTTTCATACCACCGCTGCCTACTGACCATAGTTCCCAATGAAAACCGAGACCCTGTAACTGACCATGGCTTCCCACTCCTGCTAATCCGCCGGCTTCTACCAAATCTTTCATGAATTCAGCATGTTTTTTAAATACATGTTCTTCATCCATAAACCAACCTGGTCTTCTTCTAGATTTCCGAGCCAATTCTTGGTATGGTGTAAAGTATTGTAGCTTTTTATTGCCCCATACATTTTCTCTTGAATAATAATAGTTTTCTGCCCAAGGCCCACCATAAGAAACTAATAAAGTTGGCGTCACGGCCATTTTAGAATCTGCAATGGTTTTTACCACATCATTATATATAGGATAAATAGGCAAGGAATGTTCATGACCGGGATAACCATCTAAAAGTTGTGTCATATTCAATTTAAAATCTAGTCCGCCCTCAGTAGTAGGCATCAATTTTAATTCTTTGGCAGCCATAATGATCCACTGTCGTTGTTGACGGTTCCCTACCAAATACATTTTGATGCTCTTGGTATTGTAATACTCACTATACTGCTTTAATATATCTTTCGCATGATCTAAACTTTCTATCTTATACTTCCAAAACCCTACTCCTGGACCCGTACTATAAACCCTTGGCCCATGTAACATACCAGCTTCAACCATGTCAGCATACGTAAGCACATCAGTAGTTGCCGTTTGTGGATCTCTTGTAGTGGTAACACCGTAAGCCAAATTAGCGGAGTATATCCAAACTTGATTTTTATGAACGCCCCAATTAGGCCACATATGGGCATGGGTATCTATAAACCCAGGTGTGAGGGTTTTACCTGAAACATCAATAATTTTGGTATGGTCAGGTATGGTTAAACTACCTGAAACACCCACTGCTTTTATACGATTGTTCTCGATCAGGATATCTCCATTTTCAATAACTTCGTTCCCTTTCATAGTGATGATACGTCCTCCCTGTAACAAAACAGTTCCTTTTGGGGTATCTTTTGTATAACTAACTTTTATTTTAAACTCTTCAGCTTCAAACTTTGGGTCTTTCTTTTTTTCTTTATCATCTTTCTTATCAACTTTTACTGAGTCTGATTTTTTCTCCTTCTCCTTCATTTCCTTTTCCTTCTTTTTGACAAGTGCCAGGCTATCACTAAACTTTTTGCCCGCTATCAAATCATACCTGAAATGACTTGCTCCCAAAGACCAATGTACTTTTTTGCTATCAGAGGCCCATGCTGGGAATTCACCTCCTATAATAGTCAATTTTCTAGCAGGAAATGCTGCCTCTTCAGTCTTGGCCAAAGAAATATTTGGTGTTTTACCATACCTTGGTATAGCCACCGTATACACATCATTATTAATTAAGGCCATTGCTGTTTTTCCGTCAGGAGAAATATGTATTTCAGTAGGCTTGGATGCCGTATTATTTTCGCGCCATCCTTCTTCAGAGGTTGGTAATGCAGCAGGTAAATTCGAATCATGAGTATCATGGTCTTTACCAAAAACATCTTGAGAACCATAGGTCTTGATTCCTGTAAGTTTCAAATGTTCTTTTTCATCGGAACCATCCCATCGAATAGAAACCAAGCCTTTACTATTACTGCTAAGGTAAATACGATTATCAACCTTTGTAAAATGGGGCATCTGTCTGCCTTTGGTCTTATCAATAAAATTAATCGCACCTCCATTAGAAGACACCCAAACTAAATCAACCTGACTTCCTCTAGAAAACGGACCAATTGCATCATCATAAGTTTGCGCAGTACCTCTATGAAAAGCTATCTTATTGGTTTTGTATGCCCAAGATGGATTAGTATAAATTCCTAGCTCTTGGGTTAATTGCACAGGTCTTGGCCTTCCATCTACATTAATTTTATAAAGATGCCCACCTCCTCGTTTCCATGTAGTAAAAACAACATATTTACCATCAGGCGACCATGTAGGCTGTGCTTCTGTATATGTATTATCAGTTAAGCGTCTGGGTTTGCCATTCGGCAGATCCATAACATACAATCTGTTCAGAGCCGTAAAAGCCAATTGTGAACCATCTGGTGATGGTTTGGCATCACGTATTTGGGTAACCAAAGCTTCTTTAGTATCTTCAATTGGATATTTAAACTCTAATTGAGGCCCTAATTCCAAGTTTACATCCACAGAAAAAGGAATTTCAGTAGCCACATTATTTTCTACAGATATAGAATATATTTTACCGCCGTAAGAAGCAACTACATTTTTGTTATCAGGAGTAAAAGACATGGCCGGCAAAACTCCTAAAGGTGCTATAGATTCTTGCTCATCCCTTTGTACCGGATAGGCCAACCAACGTTCATCACCTGTTTTTAAATTTCGTAGAACAAGACCTGTCTCCTCTTCAAATCGAGTGCCGTACACCATCCATTCCCCATCGCTTGATAAGGTTGGAGTGAATGCGGAACCATACCTAGAAGTAACCACGGCCATATCTCCATCTTCCATATCATAGGTGCCGATCTGATATTGGGGTAATTGCGCATTATAGTTCCATGAACCTTTTCTTTGTGAGAAATACAATAGTTTTCCATCAGCGCTAAATGCGGGATCTATCAACTTTATATCTTTAGGCTCAGTTACCAATTGGCTTCCAGAACCGCCATCTTTATGATATATATGAGGTTTAATATTTCTACGCCCTTTTACACCAACAATGTATTCCCCATCAGGAGCCCATTCCGCAGAGAAAAAATTATGTTTCTTTTCTTTTGTAACCTGTTTATCTTCTTTAGTGGCCAAATCCATAGTCCAAACATTATCAGAACCACTTTTATCAGATATAAAAACCAGCGATTTACCGTCCGGGCTATACTTCGGGTGTACATCATATTGTATTCCACTAGTAATAACCGAAGCTTTACCACCCGCTATGGGGATTTGATAAATATCGCCCATTAGGTCAAATACGATGGTTTTTCCATCGGGACTTACATCTAAAGAAATCCACGTACCCTTATCGGTCGTAAATGAAATATTACGTTCTGGTTCTAAAGGAAGTTCTTTGGTAGCTTTTTTAATGGAATCATTAGCTTCTTGCGCCAAAATAGGTAAGAAAGAAAACAAGACAAAACATAAGGCTAGCTTATGTATAATTGGGTTATGCATCAAAATATTTTTTGGTCGCCTAAATATAGCCAATTGTTTTGGGTTAACGATGATATTTCTGTAATGGAAAAGGAGCGAAGGGACTGACTTAACAGTTTTAAATTGTATTACAACTAAATTAATTTAGGATGATTTTCAAAGAGAAACAAAAGCCGCAATTGACTTGTTAAGAAGAGTCGTATGATGCGAGAGTATCACAGCCTGTCCCGTTTTTACGGGATAAGGTGAGAGTGTGTCCGGCTAAGTTCTAATTAGCACAGCAATTTTTTAAAGGCTTGAAAGTTCTAATATATTTGAGATGATAAATCAATTTTATATTTTTGTTTCAGTTCAGCAATATAATTAAGGATTGGGTCTGTAAAATCAACTATTTGCTGTAATGCCTAGAACTTAGCCATAATTTCCAAATATTGTTTGGCAATTTCAATGCTAGCTATAAATGTATTTGTTTTTTCTTTAGTTCTGGCGTAACCTTTAACAATAATATCTGTAAAAGGCTTGTAAGGATAAATGTCAATATCTGAATTTAAAATGGAAGGATTATCTTCATTAAACTCAAGTTCTTTATTTAAAGGAAGTTGCTCATCATGTAATAAACAAGTACCTTTTTCATTAATAGTATAAGCGCGTTTTGTGATAACGGAAAGGATTGGTTTGCCTTTTGTGTTAACTCCTGAAACTTGAATGCTGTTTTTTTGCATTATAATTTTATAAATATAATTTGTAGTTATTTTTTCCAATTTAGTATTGGTGTTACAGTTAGTATAATACCAATTGTACCATAAGTTAAATATAGCAAGTAAGGTTTCCATGGAAAACTATCTTCAATTTGTGCATTTTCAGGTTTGTTTTCGCTATAAAATACGGTTACATTATCTCCTTTTGTATATTTCATTCTATTTTTATAGTATTTTGTTTCAACTGTTATTTGTTTTCCGCTTTTTGTTTGATACATAAACATTGGAGCATATTCTGGTTTTCTGTTTTTTGCGAATTTTGCTTCTCCAATTTTTGTATAGTAACCTGTTATTTCTCCTTGAGTTGTTAAGTCATTATATTTTAATGAAAGAAGTTGAAATAAATTCCATGCGCTATATATAAGCATGGCAAAAGAAATTATAAGTATAAAAATTCTAATTGCAGGATGAATAGGAGTGTTCATGTTTTAAGGGTTTATTAAAATGTATATATTATTTTAATGACAATATAGAAGCCAAATAAAGCGACAATAATAAAGGCAATATTAATATACCAATTAAACCTATTATCTAAATATGCTATTTGGCATTTTTAGGGCTGTAAAACACCTTCACTGTATCTCCAACTTTTTATTTTTTCTATATTTATGTGTTTGAATTCTAATGGTTTCTGTGGAATTATTTAGTTTATAGGAAAATGCTGCTGTATACACTATTTTTTCATTTTGTATCATTCCCTGAAATTTGTCGTGTTACTTGCATGAAATTTATTGTAGTTATATTTTATAGCCAAAAAAAGGTGATAGTGTATAAAAAACACCAATTAACCCAGCAATTGTTAACATGATATGTCTAGTCCAAGAAAAACTATCGTTAATTTGAGCTTTTTCAGGTTTATTTTCATTAAAATAAACGGTTACAATGTCTCCTTTTTTATATTTCATTCTTTTTTTATAGTTATTGGTAATAACTTCAATTTTTTTTCCATTACTGGTTTTATAAGTAAAAACAGGAGCATAAACAGGTTTTCTATTCCAGATAAATTTTGCATCTCCTTTTCTTGTAAAATACCCAGTTATAGTAGCATTTGTTGTGTTAGATTTAAACTTTAAATTTGATAGCTGAATTAATTGCCAAGAAGAATAAACAAAAATACCAATACAAACAATTAGCATGAAGATATTTAGTATTGGATTGAGTTTGTTTTTCATGATTGATTTAATATTTAAATAAACTACCTCGACCCAAGGTTAGGAGGTGTTAAAGAGGAAGTCCTTTTTTATTTCGACGCAAGCACCGAGGAATTGAACCTAAAAAACGATTACTATTTATTAGTAATTCTCTTATTGTAATAACTTAAAAAGCAAATTTAAGTATGGGTCATTTTTTTGAAAAATGGTAGTGTAGTAACAATAAGCCCAACAACACCAACAATTAGCATATATATTTTATTTCTCCAAGGGAACAAATCTTTAATTTGTGCTTTAAGTATTTTATTTTTCATATAACAAACTCGAACTGTGTCTCCTATTTCATATTTTTTTATTTCGTTATAAACAGAGGTGGAGATGTTAACTTCTGTATTTTTATTTTTGGGTTTATAGGTGAAGATTGGTGCATATATTTGTTTTCTGTTCTTTTCAAGATAATCATTACTTTTCTTTGTTTGATAACCAATAATAATACCTTTAGTAACCTCTCCATAGTATTTTAAGTTAAATAATTGATGTATTTTCCAGCAAGAGTAGATTGTAAGTAATGTAAAAACTACTAATGAGAATTTATTTGCTAAAGAGTATACTAACTTATCCATTTTATTCAATTAATTAAGGGTTTATAAGTGTACCATTTAATTTTTATCATCATTGGCTTCTTGTGCCAAAATAGGGAAGAAAGAAAACAAAACAAGACATAAGGCTAGCTTGTGTATAATTGAGTTATGCATCAAAATATTTTTTTAGTCGCCTAAATATAGCCAATTGTTATGGGTTATGGGACAAAAAAAAAGCCCTAGCGATTGCTAGGACCATTATACTATTTATTAGGTATACAACTACTCTTCTTCGGAAGATGCATTTTCATCATCTTCTGAAAAATTGGTCAAACCATGTTCTTGAAG
>QILY01000092.1 GCA_003232155.1 Maribacter sp. | reverse complement strand
CTTTCAACTACAGTATCCAAAGCAGGTATTAAAGACTCATTACCTTCTAATGAAAAACGCTTTTGACCTACATATTTAGTATGCAAAAAGCTCTCAAATGATACTGCTTGGCCTAATTTTTTTAGAATATGCTTTTTTCTATCAGTATCAAATTGAGGATGGTTATCATTTACGTTCAACCAATTTTGTATCCACTCTACCCGTTCTGGCTTTCGAATATACATATACTCAACACCTATGGAATCACAATAGATACTTGTTAAATGTTGAATGATATTTCGCAATGTAGTGGAACCTATTCCCAATATTTCACCTGCTGTAAAAACAGTGTCCATATCACCTTGGGTCAAGCCAAAATTCTCAATATCCAAGCTCGGTGTGTACTGCCGCCTTTCTCGTACAGGGTTTGTTTTTGTAAACAAATGTCCTCTACTTCGATAATTATCGATCAACTTAACAACCTGAAATTCTTTTTGCAAGGGTTTTGGTACAGCGACCGCACCATTTTCAGAAGCAATATCAAGCTCATCTAAAGAGCTTTCGATTCCGAAATCATAGCCTTGAAAAAAAGCACGCCAACTAGGCTCAATACTATCAGGACTTGTTAGATACTTATCGTATAATTCTGCAAAAAAAGAAGTGTGTGCAGCGTTTAAAAAGGAATATTTATCCATGTAATTTTACTCTATCTTTTAATAAGAAAACAATTTTACCACTTTGGCCAATGATTTCATAAAAATTGACGAAATATGTAAATTAATTCAATTAAAAACTATGATATAAAATAGATTTTAAAACGTTATTTCTCAAATAAAATTTTATCAAAAATACAATATTTACATTTTCTAAATGTATCTTGAAACGTATTACTTGGTAAAAATTAAAGATTATGTTAAAAATAAGTCAAATGTCTTCAGAAAAGCTGTTTTTCACACTATTGATTCTCATTATTAGCAATTTATGCTTTGCGCAAAATCCAAATACAAGAAGTGAATTTTGGAACAAAGTTTATTTTGGTGGTGGTGTAGGTCTTGGTTTTGCCAATGGTGATTTCAATGCTTCGATATCTCCAAGTGCTATTTATCAATTTAATGAGCAATTTGCAGCTGGTGCAGGTTTGAATTTCAACTATGCCAAATTTAGGGACAACAAGTTTTTAGCCTATGGCGGAAGCATACTATCATTATATAACCCCGTACCTTTCATTCAGCTTTCTGGAGAACTTGAACAGCTAAGAATAAACCAATCACGTAATTTTGGTGTTTTAAATGCTGGCGAAAATAACTATTGGTCACCTGCTCTTTATTTAGGTGTTGGATACACCCAACAGAATATAACCTTTGGCATTCGCTATGACGCACTTTATGATGAAGATACCAGTATTTATGCTACTGCTTGGTTACCGTTCGTCAGAGTTTACTTTTAGTAGACCAAAGAGTTTTCAATCACTATATTTTGCCTTTAACCAAACCTTCTGCAATTCACGTTTCAAAACAAGAAAAGTGACTTGTTCGGCAACCTCAACAACATCAGTAACCTTTATTTCTTTAAATGAGCTTTCTGGAACGTCAATAATATAAAGTAGATTCAGGTACTCATCAAATTTTTCTAAAATGAGTCGATATATCTTTTCATGCAGTAGAGTCTTTAAGTCACTAGGCGCTATATCTACAGAAATATCAATGTCAATATTAGCTAAGACAAAATCTTTTTCTAGCTGTGTTACTAGTTTTTTATAGAGATTTTCGTTTTGAGCATGTTTAAAAAGTGAATAATTATCAGAAAAAGTTGGGAACATATTTTATATTATTCGATTCGTAGCATCTTGACTATTTCAAAAATCATGATGATTAAAATATTTTCAAACTAGGTTAAATGGATACGAATTACACAAATTCAAAACTCTAAACCTTGCCGACAACTTCTCACTTCTTACTATTTACTGTTTATATACAACTCCATTTTTCATTACAAAAACCACATTCTCAAGTGTTTTTACATTTTTCATTGGGTTTTCATCTACAGCAATAATATCAGCAAAAAATCCTTCTTTTAATTGTCCTAATTCATTTGACATTCCTAAAAGCATAGCATTCGTAATCGTAGCTGCTTTTAATGATTCTTTTACGGGGATACCTGCTTCTAACAGATAACCAAATTCAATAGCATTCATACCATGAGGAAAAACACCAGCATCAGTACCAAAACCCATTGGCACACCTTTCTTATATGCCTTAGCCATTGTCGCCTGGTGTTTTGGACCAATCTCTAAAGCTTTTTTAGCAATTATTGGAGGAAAAAAACCAGGTTGCGCTGCTTTTTCAGCTACTTGCCGACCAGCACTTATCGTAGGAATTAAATAACAATTATTCTCTATCATCAATTGCATAGTTTCTTCACTCATAAAAGAACCATGTTCAATAGTATTTACACCGCCAATAATAGCTAGTTTCATACCCTCATCACCATGAGCATGAGCCGCTACCGACATTCCGTAATTTTTTGCCGTACTGGTGATAGATTGTATTTCTTCAAGAGTAAACTGTGGATTATGTCCGCTTTTCGCTATACTAAGCACCCCGCCTGTAGCAGTTATTTTGATTACATCAGCTCCGTTTTTATAACGCTGACGCACTGCTTTTTTTCCATCTGAAGGTGAATTTACAACCCCTTCTTTTGGCCCAGGATCCCCCATTAAATCTTTTCTCATTCCATTCGTAGGATCTGCATGACCACCTGTGGTAGCAAGGGCTTTTCCTGAAGTAAAAATACGCGGCCCTGAAACATATCCTTTATTTATAGCATTCCGCAAAGAAATATTAACTCCTGAACCACCTAAATCACGAACAGTAGTAAAACCTGCCATAAGTGTACTTTTTGCATAGACCGATGACTCGAAAGCAACATCCGCTTCATTATTTGTATACCTTTTAATGAATACCTGCGGATTGAATTCAGATTCCATATGCACATGCATATCAATCAAACCAGGAAGAATAGTTTTGCTTTTTAAATCAATAACCGTATCACTGTTTGCCCCACTTACATAGCCATTTTGAATACTCTTTATTTTGTTTTCTGAAACTACAATCGTCTTTTCAGATAATGTTTTTCCTGATTGGGTATCTATAATTTTTCCACATTGGAGATAGATATCTTGTGCGGACAACATTGAAATAGAAAACAATGCTAAAGAGAAGAATATTTTTTTCACAGGTTCAAAAGTTAGTTATACTAATAATGCCAAGAAATATACGCATATTTCTTGGCATCAATAACTTCTCTACAACAAGAAGGAAACTTCTATTTTTGTAGTCTTATATAATTAGCTTCTGACCTTCTGTTCCCAATCCCAGGCTGATTTCATGGCCTCATCTAAAGTATATTGAGACTTCCAACCTAAAATTTCATTAGCTTTTGTAGTGTCTGCGTAGGCCGATGTAATATCACCAGGTCTTCGGTCAACAATTTTATAATTCAATTTTTTGTCAGAAATTTTTTCAAAACTTTGAATCACTTCTAAAACTGTACTTCCAGTACCCGTTCCTACATTAAAAACCTCATAATTATTTGAATTCTTTCCGTTCATAAGACGCTGTAATGCTATCACATGAGCTTTTGCCAAATCAACCACATATATATAATCGCGAACACATGTACCATCTTCAGTAGGATAATCATCTCCAAATACTGATAATTCTTCACGTAGTCCAACTCCCGTTTGAGTAATAAAAGGCACTAAATTTTGTGGCACTCCGATAGGCAATTCACCAATTTGTGAGCTAGGATGCGCCCCTATAGGATTAAAATATCGAAGAGCTATTGCATTTAAACTAGGTGTTACTTTACAAGTATCAGCAATAATTTCTTCCCCCATTTGCTTGGTATTACCATACGGAGACTCAGCCATTTTAACAGGTGCACTTTCTGTAATTGGCATTTTATCTGCCTGCCCATATACCGTACATGAAGAACTAAAGATAAAACTAGCTTTGTTCTTATTGCAAAGTTCTTTAAGGATATAAACCAATGTACCAATATTGTTTTCATAGTAAAGCAAAGGCTTTTCAACACTTTCACCAACAGCTTTTGATGCTGCAAAATGAATTACTCCTTCAATATCATGATGTCTTTTAAAGAAGTCTTCTACCTTGTTTTTTTCTTTAAGGTCAATTTTTTCAAAAAGGGGCGTTTTTTCGGTTATTGAAGTAATTCCCTCCAAAACATTTTCTGATGAATTTGAACAGTCGTCAATGATGACTACTTCATAACCTTCATTCTGCAATTCAACAACGGTATGGGAACCTATAAAACCTAATCCTCCTGTGACAAGAACTTTCATATATAGTAGGGTCATTTCTTAGAAAGCTTAAAGCTACCTATAATCATCCGTTTATAAAACCGATAATTGTATTCGTAATAAAGTTAATCTGCTCATCATCCAACTCCGTATGCATTGGCAAAGAAATTACTTCTTTCACTAACTGATTGGTGACAGGAAAATCAGCCTCATTATATCTATCATCAATATAAGCTTTTTGCCTATGCAGGGGTATTGGATAGTACACCCCACATGGAACTCCGTTTTCATTCAAATATTGTACTAAGGCATCACGTTTTCCGTTTGTGATTTTTAAGGTATATTGATGAAATACATGACAGTCACAAGTATCACAAATACCCGTACAACCATTTACCGTTTTGGGCACTATAATATTTGGTTGCCCCTCAAAAGCCCTTGAATATTTTCTAGCAGCTTCTCTTCGGGCATTACAATAGGCATCTAATTTTGGAAGCTTGGCACGTAAAACCACAGCTTGAATAGAATCAAGCCTTGAATTTACACCAACCACATCATGATGATAACGCTCGTACATACCATGATTTACAATACCTCTAATTGTATGTGCTAACCCATCATCATTTGTAAAAATTGCGCCACCATCGCCATAACATCCTAAATTCTTAGAAGGGAAAAAAGAGGTTGAACCTACATGGCCCATGGTTCCTGCTTTCTGTTTTTTTCCATTTTTAAAAGTATGATTTGCACCAATAGCTTGGGCATTATCTTCTATTACATATAGATTATGCTTTTCGGCCAACTCTAAAATAGCGTCCATATCAGCACATTGCCCGAATAAATGCACAGGTACTATTGCTTTTGTTTTAGAAGTAATTGCTTTTTCGATAGCGCTTATATCTATATTAAAAGTGTCGGGTTCAACATCTACCAAAACAGGGGTTAATTGTAAAAGGGCAATCACCTCAACCGTAGCTGCAAAAGTAAAATCAGCTGTGATTACCTCATCACCTGACTTGAGGCCTAAACCCATCATAGCAATTTGAAGTGCATCAGTACCATTGGCACATGGTATTACATGTTTCACAACCAAATAATCTTCCAAGGCTGCCTGAAAAGCATGAACTTCAGGTCCATTGATAAATGCCGATGTTTCTAAAACATTCGATATTGAAGTGTTTACTTGCTCTTTAATAGCTTGGTATTGACCCTTAAGGTCAACCATTTGAATCTTCTTCATGAATACATAGTTATTAGATGTGAAACGACCTCGCCAAAAATTATTGGTAAAAATACGAAACCGACCGCAATGATTTTATTGAAAGAAGCGTATTTTAGCATTAAAGGATTTCAATTTGTATCTTCTGTATAACCTTATCGTTCATATTGCATGGTTCCACCTAAAAATTGTGGCACTTTTCAGTTCTAAAATCAAACTATTTGTTTCAGGAAGACGAGATACTTTCAATATTTTAGAACAATCCATTTCAAAGAATGATGATGTTATATGGATGCATGTTGCCTCACTGGGGGAGTTTGAGCAAGGTTTTCCTATTGTTGGGAAATTAAAAAACGAATA
>QILY01000014.1 GCA_003232155.1 Maribacter sp. | reverse complement strand
CCTTAAACCTTAAACCTTAAACCAACAACAACTGTCAACCATTTTGAAAAAATACACCAAAGAATTCCGATATAACATAAAACTGTCCGTACCCGTGATTATGGGTATGCTAGGACATACTTTTGTGCAATTTGCTGATAATATTATGGTTGGGCAATTGGGTACTGCTGAGCTTGCTGCAGTTTCTTTGGGCAATAGCTTTGTATTCATTGCTATGTCATTGGGTATTGGGTTTTCGACTGCAATTACCCCTTTGGTTGCTGAAGCTGATGGTACAAATAATAAAGCTGATGGCAAAAATGCTCTAAAGCATGGTTTGGTATTATGTACCGTGTTAGGATTGTCTCTTTTTGGCTTTATTCTACTGGCAAAACCTTTAATGTATTTAATGGAACAACCCCCAGAAGTAGTTGAACTCGCAATGCCTTATTTAGATTTAGTGGCTTTTTCTTTAATACCATTAGTCATTTTTCAAGCATTCAAGCAATTTTCTGAAGGTTTATCCCAAACGCGATACCCAATGTATGCAACGATTCTTGCTAACATTGTAAATATTGTTTTAAACTATTTATTGATTTTTGGATCTTTCGGATTTCCTAAAATGGGTATTGTTGGCGCTGCAATTGGTACTTTGGTGGCCAGACTGTTAATGGTAGTCTACATCTGGTACTTGCTTAAAAGTAAAAAGAAGTTTCATGACTATGTAACAGGTTTTAACTTTAAGAAGTTAGAAAAAAAAGTGATGAACAAAATCATCAGTTTAGGTTTTCCTTCAGCATTACAAATGTTTTTTGAGGTGGCCATATTTACTGCCGCTATATGGTTGAGTGGGGTTTTGGGCAAGAATGCGCAAGCGGCCAATCAAATTGCATTGAACTTGAGCAGTATGACTTTTATGTTCGGAATGGGATTGGGCGTAGCGGCCATGATTCGTGTGGGTAACCAAAAAGGTCTAAAAAATTTCAAAGAGCTTCGCCGTATTGCACAGTCTATCTTTTTTCTGACCTTAGTATTACAAGTAGTATTTGCAGCTCTCTTTTTAATAGGTAGACATTGGTTTCCTACATTATATTTAGATGTTGACGATGTTACGAATATGGCCGATAATTCTGAGGTTCTTATTCTTGCTGCAGAATTACTTTTGGTAGCCGCATTTTTTCAGATTTCAGATGGAATTCAAGTAGTGGTACTAGGTGCTTTACGTGGATTGCAAGATGTGAAAGTACCAACCCTTATCACTTTTATTGCCTATTGGCTCATTGGTTTTCCCACATCATATTATCTAGGTCTGTATACTGATTTCAAAAGCACGGGAATATGGATAGGTTTATTGATAGGCCTTACGGCATCAGCGATTATGTTGTATATTCGATTTAATTATTTAACAAAAAAGTTGATAGTTCAAGGCAAAAATTAATTATGTGGATTGCCCCCTTGAGAGTACCGAAGCTTCGGGATTAGGGGTGTAAATTCCAAACTATTGAAATAAAAAACAAGAGTCAAGAACCAAGACGTCTTTGTGAGGAGCATTTTCGCGACGAAGCAATCTGTTAAATTTGTGCTCCAAACTGACAGATTGCTTCGTACCTCGCAAAGACGAAACATTGAAAAGATACTGTCCCCTTCAGTGGACTTTAAGGCTGTTAAGCCAGAGCTGTAACAAACATAGTATCTGTTAAGAAATAAATGGTGCAGAATCGGGGCAGGGATTATGCTCTTTTTTAAAGTTGAAATTTTCAAGCATAGCCACAGCTACGGTTGAAAATTTTAGCAAAAAAAAAAAGGGTAGAATAGCAAGCCGAAATGTATCAGTTATTTATTAACAGATACATAGAACCAACATAAAAAAGATTTCCGTTTTCACGGGAATGAAAAGAAAATAATTTTGAAATGGAATTCCCAAAATTTTTATTAGGCGATAATACAGATTATCCAACGGCTATATTTATTGTGCATACTGAATACCCTCGATTTATTATCAATCTAGAAAATGATAAGGTTGAGTGGTTAGAAGATTTTACTAAAGAAGATGAGAAAGAGCTAGAGACCGAAGCAGAAAATTTGATAGAACAAGCTACTGCATTCTATGATAGGGAAGTTTCTCGTTACGAAGATTAATACTATATGTTAGAGCAACTAATACAGTACGATAAAGAGCTCTTTTTACTGCTTAATAATTTGGGCAGCGATACTTGGGACAGTTTTTGGATGTTTATGACCAACAAATTCAGTTCTATTCCGCTATACTTGTTTTTATTGTTCCTTTCTTATCGGCAACTGGGTTTAAAAAAAACAGGAATTGTTTTAGTTTTCATTGCTCTCACGATTACATGCACCAATGGCATGGCCGATTTTTTTAAGTATGGCGTACAACGTTTGAGACCCTGTTACGATACTGACTTAGATGGACTAGTACGTTTGGTAAAAAACTCTTGTGGGGGTAAATTCAGTTATTTTTCTGCACATGCATCGAACACTATGGGTGTTGCCTTTTTCTTTACATTATTATTAAAGTCAAAATATCGTTATATAGGTATTTTATTAATGCTTTGGGCACTTATAGTAGCATATAGTAGAATTTACATTGGGGTTCATTTTCCGTTAGATGTGCTATCAGGAATGGCAATAGGAGCTTTGTTTGGATGGGTATTCTTTAAGTTATTTATATTTGCAGGTAATAAATTTCGACTATGATTTCGAATAGTAGGTATTGGTTTTTATTGTTTCTGGTAGTTTTGGTCTATATCGCCGGAATGTTCGTAACGCTTTTCGAAAATGATTCTGCCCAGTTTGCCGTAATGGCCATGCGAATGGTACAAGAAAATGATTTTTTGAATCTGTTCAAAGGCCCTAATGATTATCTTGATAAGCCTCATATGCATTATTGGCTTGCTGCCCTATCTTTCAAAATATTTGGATTATATGATTGGGCATATCGTATTCCAGGTATTTTGGCGACATTATTAGCTGCGTATAGCTGCTTTGGCTTGGGTAAATTATTATATAATACGGATACAGGAAAATTGGCCGCCCTTGTTTTTATGACCGCACAAACCATAGTACTATCTGTAATTGATGTCAGAACCGATGCTGTACTTACTGGTTTCACCATTTTTGCCATATGGCAATTGACTACTTATATTGAAACTAATCGTATAAAACATATTATTTTAGGAGCCTTGGGCGCTGGTATTGCATTTTCGACCAAAGGTCAGATTGCTCTCGTGGTAATAGGTTTTCCTATATTATGTCATTTGGCCTATACCCGTAAATGGAACACCCTTTTCAATTGGAAAACGTTAGTGGCCTTACTTGTTTTTGCAATTGCCATAAGTCCTATACTATATGCATATCACTATCAATTTGATTTGCATCCTGAAAAAGTGATACGAGGTAAGAGTAATCGTAGCGGTGTCTTTTTTATTTTATGGGAACAGAGTTTTGAACGTATGAGCGGTGAGGACATAGGTAAGAACAGTAGTGATTATTTCTTCTTTTTTCATACTTTTTTATGGGTTTTTCTTCCTTGGACGATTATAGCATTTGCGGCATACTGGTTTAGGGTAAAGACGTTTTTGAAATTGAAATTCGCATATAACCCCAACTATGAATTTTTAACCTTAGGTGGTATAACTCTTATATTTCTTCTTATTAGTTTTGCGCAATTCAAGTTACCCCATTACTTAAACATTACCATTCCACTTTTTTCAATACTTACTGCTTCGTATCTATATAGCATATATAAGTTTTCTAAGAAAAAAGCAACAAAGGTTATGCTTGGTATACAGTATTTTATTCTTAGTGTAGTATTTATTGTATCGGTACTGTTATGCTTTTTTGTTTTTAAATTCGAAAGCCCATACGCATATGTTCTTTTGGGGATTGCCTTTTTGACTATTATCTATTTTTGTTTAAAGCGTGAAGAATATTATTTGCGAATAATAACTTTATCAGTGTATAGTTCTCTTTTGTTAAATGCCGTGCTGAACCTTCATTTTTATCCATCTTTATTAGAATACCAGGCTGGGTTATCAATAGCTCAAACGGTGGCTGATAATAATATTCCAGTTGACAATATTTATAAAATATCAGATGAACATACTTGGGCATTAGATTTTTACAACCAAAAACCAGTAATTATTTCTTCTATTGAGGGTATTAAAAACAAGAAAGATATTTGGGTGTATGTTGATGATGTTCATTTGAAAAAATTGCAAAATTTAGGTTTTGATTGGGATCGCCAGTATAGTGAAAATCAATTCAGAATTACCCGCTTACAAGCTAAATTCTTGAATCCCGCAACAAGAAAAAGGGCGTTGAATAAAAGATATTTGATTCATATTTATTGAAGAAAGTTATGAGTTACGAGCCTTTTCTAATGCATAATCTGGGTTTAACACTAACCTCGTGAAAAGCACTGGAACTCGGGCTTTCAAACCCTCCCAACAAGTTGGACACCTCCTTTCTTCTAAAGGGAGGAACTTTTTTTTTCTTATTTAAAATTTCTTGTAGTACAGATTGAAAATTATCAAATACCATCTTATTTTCAAATCGTATCACGGTATATCCTAAATTCTCTAAATACTTAGTTCTTTTTTTATGGGTTCCTCCCTTTAGAAAAAGGGAGGTGGTTTTTGGCATGGCCAAAAAGCGGAGGGTTTGAAAATGCAAGCCTTGGCTTTTTAACCCGGATTATGTATTAGAACTTCGTTATGAGGTTCTAATACATAATTCGGGTTGAAGAAAGTATGGGTTTTTTCTATTAAAGAGAACAGAATCCAGTCAGATTAGTGAAAAATACATATCCAATTTAAGCCTTGGTGAACCTCAAAATATCAACCTAGTGATTTAGTTTCCAACTCAGGTTTCTTAAAATGATAAATAACCCCAAATAAAGAGACAAGGGCTGTCAATAAAAAAAATATCATACTAATGCCCACTGAAGCGTTTTCATCAAGCGATAAGAGTGTGGCACCATAAAAAAAGGTAACTTCTCTACTGCCAATACCACCAATGGTTAAAGGCAATACAGAAACGATTGAAGATATCAGAAAAATAAAAAGATAGGCACCTGTATTCATTTCTATAGATAGTGCTTTCAATATAAAGAACACACTCGCCAATTGCCCTAATTGTAACAATGCCGAATATGCGGCCGATTTCCAAAAAACGGAAAGTACGTACCCGAAGAACTTCTTATTTAAAAACCAGAATACAGCGATACTGGCAAAAATTCCGATAGCAAAAAGAAACCTGAAACCTTGAAACGTATTAGTATTTATAAGCAGGGCCAATACAGAGGCATAGATAAATATCAATAATAACCCGCTGAGTCTATCTAAAACCAAAACAGATACAACTCTTTTGGTTATGATATCAAATTTTTTTTTGATTATATAGCCTTTATAGGCATCACCACCAATACCACCTGGTAAAAAAAGATTGTAGAACATGCCCAAGAGGTACAATTTTAAATTGCTCTTATGGGTGAGGTAAATCTTTAATTTATGAAAATATAGATTAAGACGAAAAGCAGCAATAATCTTTGAGATCAATAAAAAGAGAAAGGCCAATATCAAATAAAAGAGGTCAGTTCTTTTTAAAATACCCAGTACTTCTTCAAAGTTGAGTTTTGTAAAAATGAAATAAATAAGTGCGGCACTTATAACAAACTTAAGAACGGTTATAAGGTTTTTACGTGGATTTGCCACCTACTGATATTTTTTTGATTCTGTACGGTCTTTTCTGTTGTGATTCATAGTAGGTACGTATCAATAGTTCCATTACAATACCAATGGTGAAAAGCTGAATGCCCGCTAAAATAAACATCAGTCCAAATATTAACAAAGGCCGATTGCCAATATCTTCTCCAATTCCAAATTTTA
>QILY01000005.1 GCA_003232155.1 Maribacter sp. | reverse complement strand
TAAAAAAACAAAAAGACGCTTATTAGCTACTAATTTGTACTTTTGAAAAGATTTTCATCAGTATTCAATGAACATATCAGTAGTTATACCCTTACTTAACGAGGAAGAATCTTTAAAAGAGCTTCATGATTGGATTGTATCAGTGATGCGATCCAATCATTTTTTATATGAAATTCTGTTTATTGATGATGGTAGTACCGATGCTTCTTGGAATATTATTTTAAAATTAACACAAGAAAACCCATCAGTAAAAGGAATTCGTTTTCAACGTAATTTTGGAAAATCACAAGCCCTGCATGCTGGTTTCAAAGCAGTAAAAGGTGATGTCATTATTACTATGGATGCCGATTTACAGGATAATCCTGAGGAAATTCCTAAGCTGTACCAGATGATTCATGAGGAAGGCTATGAATTAGTATCAGGTTGGAAGAAGAAAAGATACGATTCTGTTTTTTTTAAAAATATGCCTTCAAAACTCTTCAACTGGGCGGCGCGAAAAACTTCGGGTGTAAAACTCCATGATTTCAACTGCGGACTTAAAGCTTATGATCAAAAGGTTGTGAAAAGCATTGAGGTTTCTGGTGAAATGCACCGGTATATTCCCGTTTTAGCAAAAAATGCAGGTTTCTCAAATATTGGTGAAAAAGTGGTAAAACATCAAGCACGCAAATACGGAAAAACAAAATTTGGTATGGAACGATTTATTAATGGATTTTTAGATTTGCTGACCATATGGTTCGTTTCCAAGTTTGGAAAACGGCCTATGCACCTTTTTGGCGCCTTAGGAGTTCTAATGTTTATTATTGGTTTTGGCTTTGCTTTGTATTTAGGTGTCGACAAGTTATTTATTCATAAAACAGGCAGGTTAATTACTGACCGTCCACAATTTTTCATTTCGCTTGCAGCCATGATTATAGGAACGCAATTATTTTTAGCTGGTTTTTTAGGGGAAATTTTAATACGTTCCCGCAAAAACGAAGCACGATATACGGTTTCTGATAAAACAAACATTACCACTCAAGAAGAACAATATTCTTCGTAAATTTATTTAGCAAAATTCAGTAGTATATATGGATACCGTTTTGAACACAGCAAAAAGCTGGTTGACCGATTTTTTTGATGCAGATGTGCAAAAAGAAGTTCAAGAATTAATAGACAACAACACTGAAGAACTAAAAGACCGTTTCTATAAAAATATAGAATTTGGTACTGGCGGTATGCGCGGTATGATGGGTGTTGGCACAAACAGAATAAACAAATACACTTTAGGCAAAAGTACACAGGGCCTAAGCAACTACCTTAGAAAAACGTATTCAGAAGAAGACATCAAAGTGGTAATCGCTTATGATTGTCGCCATAATAGTGATACCCTAGCAAGAACTGTAGCTGAAGTATTTTCTGCTAACGGAATTAAAGTATATCTATTTTCAGAATTACGCACCACTCCCGAACTTTCATTTGCAGTACGGCATTTGAATTGCCACGCAGGTATTGTGCTGACAGCATCCCATAACCCCCCCGAATATAATGGCTATAAAGTATATTGGACAGATGGCGGACAGATAGTGCCTCCGCAAGACGGAGAAATTATAGCAGAAATCAATTCCTTGGCTTTTGAAGCTATTAATTTTTCTGGGGATGATGGTTTAATCGAACTTATCGATAAAGAAGTAGATGAAGCTTTCATAACAGAATCTGTTGCTAAAGGAAGTTTTAACGCTGCCGGAAAAGATGATTTTAAAATTGTCTTTACTTCTTTACACGGTACATCAATTACCGCAATTCCGGAAGTATTGAAACGTGCAGGGTACAAGAATGTAACCCTTATTAAAGAACAAGCGAAACCTGATGGGGATTTTCCTACTGTAAAATCACCAAACCCTGAAGAACCTGAAGCACTTTCTATGGCTATCAAAAAAGCGGAAGAAATTGGTGCAGATATGGTTGTGGGCACTGACCCTGATAGTGACCGTTTAGGTATTGCCGTTCGTAATTTAGATGACAAAATAGAGATTGTCAATGGCAATCAGGCTATGGTGCTAATGACTAAATTTCTTTTGGACAAACAAAAAGAAAAAGGATTTCAAGGCAATGAATTCATTGCTACAACAATAGTTTCCACACCTATGATGGAAGTAATGGCAAAAGCCTACGGAGTAGAATTTAAAACTGCTTTGACCGGATTCAAATGGATCGGTAAAATGATAAAAGACTTTCCGCAATCAAATTTTGTTGGTGGTGGGGAAGAAAGTTTCGGCTATATGGTGGGTGATTTTGTCCGTGATAAAGATGCGGTAACCTCTACCCTCTTGGCTTGTGAGATTGCTGCACAGGCAAAAGCTAATGGAAGCTCTTTTTATAAAGATTTGATCGATGCATATGTGGCTTTCGGATTTTATAAAGAACATCTGGTAGCTTTAACTAAAAAAGGCATCAGCGGTGGTGAAGAAATCAAGCAAATGCTCATTGATTTTAAAGAAAATCCCGTAACATCTGTAGCAGGTTCAAAAGTAAAGTGGATAGAAGATTATAATACTTCTACAGCTAAAAACGTGCTTACTGGGGAAGAAAAAGTAATCGACCTACCAAAATCGAATGTATTGATTTACGAAACCGAAGATGGTACTCGCGTAGCTGCAAGACCTAGTGGTACAGAACCAAAAGTGAAATTTTATATCACAACAAATACAAAACTTGATAAGGCAAAGGATTTCAAAAAGGTCAACCAAGATTTGGATAATAAAATAGCTCGAATTTTAAGCGAGCTTAAACTAGGTTAATGGAGTACTTCAAAAAAATATTTCGCTTTGCAAAACCGTATAGTAAGTATGGCTATTTAAATATATTTTTCAACACACTTTATGCTTTGTTTAGCGCATTATCCTTTGCTGCCTTAATTCCGATGTTAGATGTTCTTTTTACACCTGAAAAAAAAGTGCTTAAAGAACCTATTTATACTGATTTAGGTCACGCCAAAGATTATCTTCAAGAATATATAAATTATAGAATAACAGATTACTCTGGAGGTGATGCAATGAAAGGCTTAGTGCTTGTAATAGGCCTGGTCTTGATTCTTTTCTTACTAAAGAATTTCTTTAATTATTTAGCAATGTATTTTATCACCTTTTTACGGAATGGTGTACTAAAAGACATTCGTAATAAGATGTATCGAAAAATCACCGAATTGCCCATTTCGTATTATTCTGAAAAAAGAAAAGGTGATGTTATTGCACGTATTACATCAGATGTTTTAGAAATTCAACATTCATTTTTATCAGTACTGGAATTAATAGTAAGAGAACCCCTTACCATTCTATTTACCCTTCTCATCATGCTTGGTATAAGTCTAGAACTTACGCTCTTTGTTTTTATTTTTATTCCCATTGCTGGAATGATTATTTCAAGAATAGGAAAATCATTAAAAAAGAAATCAGATAGGGTTCAAAAAGAACAAGGTGAATTTTTATCTATCGTAGAAGAGACCTTAAGTGGTCTAAGGGTAATTAAAGCTTTCAATTCTGAATCTCGATTTTATACATCTTTTGCGAATTCAACACGCCGTTTCTTCGAATTTTCAAACAAATTATTGAATCGTCAAAATTTAGCATCGCCTACCGGTGAGTTCTTAGGAATATTGGTAATAGGTGTTTTACTATGGTTTGGTGGTAAAATGGTTCTGATAGAAGGCACTCTTGATGCTGCTTCTTTTATCGCGTATATGGGATTGGCCTACAATATTTTAACTCCAGCCAAAGCCATCAGTAAAGCTTCTTATGGAATTAAAAAAGGAAATGCAGCAGCAGAACGGGTATTAGAAATTCTAGAAACCGAAAACCCAATTTCAGAAATTGAGAATCCTATTGAAAAAATAGGGTTTGATTCTAAAATTGAATTACAGAATATCTCTTTTAAATATGAAGATGGTTATGTGTTGAAGAATTTCAATCTTACTGTTCATAAAGGGCACGCCGTAGCACTTGTTGGGCAATCAGGGAGTGGTAAAAGTACCATTGCCAATCTAGTCACCCGTTTTTACGATGTTAATAATGGGGAGATAAAAATAGACGGTACAAATATCAAAGACCTTACTAAAAAATCATTACGGAACTTGATGGGTTTAGTTACCCAAGATTCCATTTTATTTAATGAAACCGTAAAAAACAATATTAGCTTGGGTAAAGAAGGTGCTACGGATGAAGAAATCATTGAAGCAGCCAAAATTGCCAATGCACATGAATTCATTTCTGAGCTTCCTGAAGGTTATGACACCAATATCGGCGATAGTGGAAATAAGTTAAGTGGTGGACAAAAACAGCGTTTATCTATTGCAAGGGCAGTTCTTAAGAATCCACCCATTATGATATTGGATGAGGCAACCTCAGCCTTAGATACAGAAAGTGAACGTTTGGTTCAAGATGCTCTTGAAAAGATGATGCGCAACAGAACTTCTATTGTCATTGCTCATCGCCTTTCAACTATTCAGAAAGCAAATACCATTGTAGTTCTGCAAAAAGGTGAAATTGTAGAACAAGGTACTCATGAAGAACTTTTGGCTAAGAACGGTACTTATAAAAAATTAGTGGAGATGCAATCGCTAGGTTAATCTATACTATTACCGGAAAGTTAATTTCGCAATACGATTCTTACCGGCAGCATAGGCAATAGAATCATTTGAAAATCGAATGGTATAGAACGGTTCCTCTGATAGTTGCTTCCAAGTGCTACCCATGTCACTTGAATATGATATTCCTGTAAAGCCTAAGGCGACCATTTGTTTTCCTGCGGAATTAGGTACAAACTGTATACAACTTTTGTATTGCGGATCTTGCCCGTCTGCGATTAGCTGCCATGTTTTTCCGCCATCTCCAGTAACTGCCTTATTAGCCATATTCCCTTCTGGGTCTGTATAATCACCCCCAATAGCAATCCCTATATTTTCATCATAAAAATCGATGGAATAGATACCTTGAGCATCTTTTTTATCTAGAATAGGAGTTTCGATTGCTTCCCAGGTTTTTCCTTTATCCGAAGAAAATAAAATTCTTTTTGTAGTGGCGATCCATGTCTTGCTTCCTACCGTTTTAATATTGGTGTTACTTGCGGCAAAAGCGCCTTCGCCATCAATTCCTTCAGGGAGTGCATTGCATGACAACTTATGCCATGTATTTCCACCATCCCGAGTAATAATAATTGAAAAGCAGCCATTTACACTATCACCAACAGCTATTCCTTCTTTATCATTCCAAAAGGTCATCGCATCATAGAAGACCCCGTCTCCTTCTTCCATGTATATCAATTCCATAGTACCATCACCACCTGTTTTATATAGTAATGCAGGATTTCCCACAGAAAGCATAAAAAAATCAGTCGAAGTATGGGCGACCGCTCTAAATTCAGGAATGCTGGTATGATACTTTTCTATATTAGAACGCACTTTACCGGTAGCTAATTCAACAGTTCCAAAAATGCCCTTATTTGCAGCAAAAGCCAAACTATTACCCATGATTTCAATAGCTCGAACACTCAAAGAGTCTTCATAAATAATTTGAATTTCTACGGATGTAAAAGGAGGTTTATTTTCCGTTTCGATACAAGAAAACAATACAAAGAAAACAAATATTGAAATGAATTTACGCATGATATAAAATTTATCAAATGTAAAGGGATTCCTAGTGAATACCATACCTTTGCAGGCTTAATTTTCTGAAATACAGAACAGATGAAATTGCATAGAAACTTGGTCTTTGCCGTAATTGACGGTCTTAATTTAATCTTCAATGAAAGTGAATATGCTGATAAAGTAGTTCAGAAAGTTTTAAAAATAGATAAACGCTGGGGTTCTCGTGACCGTGGTTTTATAGCAGAAACCATTTATGAAATGGTACGTTATAAAAG
>QILY01000171.1 GCA_003232155.1 Maribacter sp. | reverse complement strand
AAGAGATGTTTGGCTTTTGATTGAATTACTAAATCGTGAACGGCAACATTGGGTATTCCGTTTTGGAAAACTTCCCATGATTCACCGCGATTGAAAGAAACATAAACTCCGTTATCCGTTCCTGCAAAAAGCAGATTTTTATTGGCAGAGTCTTCTAAAATTACGTTTACAGGCGAAGCGGGAATGTTATTTGAAATACTCTTCCATGTTTTTCCATAATCATCACTAGTATATATATAAGATGTAAAGTCATCCCAACGGTAGCCATTCAAACTAACGTATACTCGTTCTTTTTTGTGTTTGGAAGCCGCCACACGGCTCACCCACATATTTTTTGGTAAAGAAGCCGAAATATTTTCCCAACTACCGCCACCATTTTGAGAAATATGTACTAGACCATCATCACTTCCGGTATAAATTAATCCGAACCTAAAAGGAGATTCTGAAATGGCTGCCAAAGTACCATAGGCTACATTGCCCGCTTTGCCGCCTTGGGTTAAATCAGGTGATATAGCTTCCCAATCATCACCTTGGTTTAAAGAACGATGTAATTTGTTTCCACCTAAATACAAAATATCTTGATTGTGGGCCGATAGTAAAATTGGGGTCTGCCAATTAAATCGATACGGAATTTCACCTAGTTCATGTTTAGGTTGAATATTTTTTCGCTTTCCTGAGGCAATATCTAATCTAAAATAATTGCCGAATTGATAACCGGTATAGACCGTATTCGAATTTCGATTATCAATTTGTACCTGCATACCATCGCCGCCCATAATCATTTTCCATGGGTATTTCCCCGTTTGGTGCCAACGGGTATTTTCTACACTAGTGTGCGCGCCTTTCCAGACACCATTGTCTTGTAGGCCACCATAAACATTATAAGGCTCTTCTTGGTCAACATTAATATAATAAAACTGCCCTACTGATGGTGAGTTGTTCTTAATCCAGTTTGCACCATCATCATACGATATATTTACACCGCCATCATTTCCATTGATGAGGTGACCGGGCTTATAAGGGTTTATCCAAAGAGCATGGTGATCGGCATGTACGTTATCACCATTGATCGAAGTATAGGTTTTACCGCCATCATCAGATTTGATAATGGGTACGCCTGCCAAATAAATCTTGTTTATATCATTGGGGTCTACATTAATTTGTGCAAAATAATAGCCATAGCTATAAAAAAGGTCATCAATATAATTATCGTTCTGTTTTTGCCATGTTTTTCCACTATCATTGCTGCGGTAGACTTCGGCGCCTACAACTGGAGTGTCAAAAAGTAACGAATTGGCATTTTCTAAGTATTTGGACAAATCTATTGGTTTTACAGCTCCGCTACGCACCATCTGTTTTAGATTTTCAGCCCTATATTTTTCTTGAAAACCGTTGGTTTTTAGAAAAGTGTTTAGTTTTTTATCTTCTATCTTTAAAAAATCGGTAGTAGACATGGTTTTGAAATCATCTTTGGTTAATGCTACTGATTTCTTTTTGGTTTCTTTGGATTTTTCACGACGGAACTGGCTGTCATGAACCACATAAACGGTATTGTCATCAAAGACAGTCAGCCCAATTCTGCCCACTCCGTCACCTGTAGGAAATCCGCTTTCAGGAGTAGAAACTTTGTTCCAGCTACTACCACCATCCATACTTTTATAGATTCCTGATGAATTTCCGCTACCGGTAAAGTTCCATGCTTTACGGTCTTTTTGCCAAGCTGCAGCATACATAATATTAAAATTATTGGGCGAATGGGCAACATCAATAATACCTGTATAATTATTGATAAAAAGGGTTTTTTGCCACGTTTCCCCTCCATCTGAAGTTTTATAAATTCCACGTTCTTCGTTATTGGAGTACAAATGGCCGGTAACACCAACCACTATTTCATCTGCATTTTTAGGGTTGATTACAATACGCCCAATATGGTGCGAATCTTTTAAGCCCATATTCTGCCACGTTTCTCCTTTATCTGTAGATTTTAGAATACCAATGCCGGCATATGACGAACGTGAAGAATTATTTTCTCCTGTACCTACCCATATGGTTCCTGATTTCCAATCTACGGCGATATCACCTACATTTTGGGTTTGAGAAGTATCTAAAACAGGTGTGAAAGAAGTGCCATTATTATTGGTATACCATAAACCGCCAGATGCATAACCCACATAAAATTCTATAGGATCGCTAGGGTTGACGGCTACATCAACAACACGGCCACTCATTACCGTAGGGCCAATATTTTTGAAAGGAATGTGCTGCACCAAAGAACTAGCTTCCATTTGTTGTTTTTGCTGTAATGAGGTTTCGATTTTTTGAGCGTCGGTTGGTACAATTTGCCCGAAAAAGGGAGTAGCGCATAAGAAAAGCGCTGAGTATAAAACATGTTTCATAGCATACTTGAATTAGTCATGGAAAGTTAATGAAACTTCATTTAAATACTCCTTATAGTAGGTATAAATTAAAAATAACATAGCAATTTGAAATTAAAAACGGGAGGGCATTGGTTTTGAATACGACAATTTTAAGCTTCAAAAATTGCATGATAACTTAAAATTTTGTTAATTTATTAATATGTAATCAACTAAACTTATAAAAATGGAAGAGTATTTACCGTTAATCATTCAATTAGTTACTGGTGCCGTTGGAGGTAACGTAGCTGGAAAATTATTAAAGAATTTGTCTTTAGGAACTATTGGAAATACCATTGCAGGTCTTATTGGAGGTGGCGTTGGAGGTCAAATACTGGGTATGTTAGGCCTTGGCGCCGGAGCAGCTTCAGGTGTTGATGCCAGCACAGCAACAGATGCTATGGTGGGTGGTATGGACATGTCAAGCATTCTAGGTAGCGTTGCTGGCGGTGGTGTTGGTGGCGGTGTCATCATGGCTATTGTTGGGGCAGTAAAAAACGCAATGTCAAAATAAATACAACCAACTTTAAAATGAGAAAAGAGACCTGTAAAAGGGTCTCTTTTTTTTGTTCCTACCCTAGCCTTCCCCATTGGGGAAGGGGACTCGACACTCCATTTCTTGATTGGGCAGAAGGTTCGATTTTAATACTCTTTATTTCCATAGGATAATATCTCCCTCCCCAAGAGGGATTAAGGGAGGACTTTTTCCTTATTTTTGAACAAATCAATAGAATAATGAAATACGATAGTATAGACAGCAAGCTTTTTATAAAGAACCGTAAAAAATTCATGGTACAAATGAAGCCTATAAGTATTGCGGTTTTTAATTCAAATGATATTTATCCCATAAGTGCAGATAGCGTTTTACCCTTTGAGCAACATCGCGATATTTTTTATCTGAGTGGTGCCGATCAAGAAGAAACTATTTTGGTTCTTTTTCCTGATGCGATAAACCAAAAACATAAAGAAGTGCTTTTTGTTCGTGAAACCAATGAGCATATCGCTATTTGGGAAGGTGAAAAATTGACCAAAGAAAAGGCAACTCAAGTTTCAGGAATACAAAGTATATATTGGTTGTCTGATTTTGACAAAATCTTTTTTGATTTAATGACCGAGGTTGAAACTATATATTTCAATACCAATGAGCATTACCGCCAGGCAGTTGAAACACAGACGCGTGAAGACCGTTTTATATTAGATTGCCAACAAAAATTCCCTGCGCACCAAGTAGCAAAAAGTAATCCAATACTACAACAAATACGAGGGGTAAAAGAACCTGAGGAAATCGCTTTGATGCAAAAGGCCTGTGATATTACTGAGAAAGGTTTTCGACGTCTTTTGAGTTTTATAAAACCAGGTGTTTGGGAATATGAAATTGAAGCCGAACTCTTGCACGAGTTTGTTAGAAACCGTTCTAAGGGTTTCGCCTATTCGCCTATTATTGCTTCTGGCAATAATGCCAATGTGCTGCATTATCTTGAGAACAACCAAGAATGTAAATCGGGAGATTTAATTTTGATGGATGTTGCTGCGGAATATGCAAACTACTCTAGCGACCTGACAAGAACAATTCCCGTAAACGGAAAATATACTAAACGCCAAGCAGCTATTTATAATGCTGTACTCAGAGTCAAAAAAGAAGCCACTAAAATGCTCGTGCCCGGAACTTTATGGACCGAATATCATAAAGAATGTGGTAAGATCATGACCTCAGAATTACTTGGTTTAGGACTTTTAGATAAGGCCGATGTACAAAATGAAAACCCTGACCGGCCAGTCTATAAAAAATACTTTATGCACGGCACCAGTCACCATATAGGCTTGAACACCCATGATTATGGGGAGTTAAAGACACCTATGAAAGCGAATATGGTCTTTACGGTAGAACCCGGCATCTACATACCTGAAGAGAAAATGGGTATACGTATAGAAGATGATGTGGTTATTCAAGAAAAAGGAGTGCCTTTTAATTTAATGGCGAATATTCCGATTGAAGTTGAGGAGATTGAGGAGTTGATGAATGGGTAATGGTTGTTTGTTGATGGGTATTTTGGTTAGATAAGATGAAACAAAAAAAGGGGCGACATTATTACAAATCCGCCCCTTTTTCACAACCAACCCAAAATTATTTTACGGTCAATGTATACTGTGGTGTTTTGTTCATAGGGCAGAAATATACATACTCACCTTTCGCCAATTTTGTTGGGTTAGACATTTCTGTTTTTCCGTCTGCTACTACTTTAGTAACGTAAGCGGTTTGAATATGATTTTCAGGCTTGCTGGCATCAGCGCCTTTTTTAACCAATACAAAACCTACATCATGTCCAACAGCGTTGTTTGATACTTCAAAAACATAAGTGCCTTCATTTAAGGTCAATGATTCCTGAGTAAATTTTCCTTTAGTTTGCTCTAAAGAAACCGTCTTTACTTCTTTCATCATTTTGTCACCCTTGTCCATCATCTTGTCTTCAGGCTTATCCATGGTTTTTTCCACCTTGTCCATTTTCTTTTCCATCTTGTCTTGCGCTTGCGCTGAGATAGAAACTCCCATGGCTAATACTACTACTGCGATAATCTTTTTCATAATTTTTATTTACAATTGTTTTATTAATGCCCGTTTAGACGAAGCTTATTTTTAAAGATTACAGAAGTATTGAATTTTAGTGTTTTTTTATGCTTTCTAAACGGAGCGTACGCGCCTATCAATAAGAATTATACTGTGCTCTTATTAATAATTGTTTAAGAATGTACTTGCTTTTTATTGTCAATCAAATTAGAAAAAACAAAAACAAAAACCGCAGGCAACACCCACCCCATACTATATGTAGAAAAAGGAATCCAGTCTAGGATTCCTCCTTCGGGGCTTAGAGGGCTCCCAATACTCCCCAAAAAATCAGGAATGCTAAATAAAATAGTTGCAATAACCACCGCTTTAAAAACTTTGTGAGAAGCAAATTTTTCAGGCATAACATTCAATAAAATCAATACTATAGTAATGGGATAGATAATCATCAAAGCTGGAATTGCAATTACAATTATCGAATGAAAATCAAGTTGACCTACAAGAACTCCAACAGTACATGCTAAAATTCCAGTTATTACATAGGCTCTTTGAGAGTCTTTAAATATTCCTTTAAAGTAATCAGCTGTGCCAGTGACAATACCAACGGCTGTGGTGAAGCAGGCTAGGGCAATTAGAATACTTAGTACTTTGTTTCCGAAAGCACCTAAAGAAGCTAAGCTAATTCCTCGAAGGAGATTCGCCCTTTGCATATCACCACTAAGTGTATTGTCAATTTCTATGTCAGCTCCGAAGAAGGAACCCACCGAGATTAATCCTGCATATATAATGAGTAATCCTAACCCGGCAATGAATCCTGATTTTCGAATCATTTCCTTTTTGTCATCAAAGGAAGTATGTCCTTTTAAGTTAGTTGAGTGAAATAATAACTACGGCACCCACTACCACAGCACCAATAGCATCAAAGGTTTGGTAACCTTCTAATATTCCTTTAATGACCGGGGCGTCAAAAGTGGTAGAGTTCATTGTTCCATCCGAAGAAAACAAACCGATACCAATAACAGTGAAAAGCATGATTACAATTAGGGGCGTTAAGAACTTGCCAATGAAGCTCAATATTTTTGAGCGGTTCAATACAAACAAAAGGACAAGCCCGAAATAAATACTACTGGTCAATAAGGGACTTGTGCCAAAAGTAGGGTGTATAGCAATCTCATGAGTGGCGGATGCTGTTCGGGGAGAAGGTATAGTAATGGAGATGAGGTAAACAATAATGCAAT
>QILY01000021.1 GCA_003232155.1 Maribacter sp. | reverse complement strand
GGGAGGGTTTTATATCGTTTCTGCAATTTCAAGGGCTTTTGTCAAAGCCCCTAGTTTGTTATAGGTTTCTTGTAATTCGTTATCGGCATTTGATACAGCAACTATGCCAGCACCGGCCTGGTAATGCAATTCATGGTTTTTACTCAGGAAGGTTCGGATCATGATGGCATGGTTGAAATTTCCTTTAAAATCCATAAAACCGATGGCACCTCCGTAATAGCCACGACCAGTTTTTTCATATCTCTCAATAAGTTGCATTGCCATATGTTTGGGGGCGCCGCTTAAAGTTCCTGCAGGAAAAGTATCAGCTACCACTTTCATAGTCGGAATATTCTTTTTCTTTTGCCCCGTTACTTTTGATACCAAATGAATTACATGCGAAAAGAACTGTACTTCTCGATAATTGGCAACTTCTACAGTATTCCCGTTTCGGCTGAGGTCATTTCTGGCAAGGTCTACTAGCATCACGTGCTCGCTATTTTCTTTGTCATCTTCGGTCAATTCTTTAGCTAGAATGGAATCTTGTTCATCATTTCCCGTACGTTTGAACGTTCCGGCAATGGGGTGTATTTCGGCAGTACCATCTTGAACAATGAGTTGTGCTTCTGGAGAACTTCCGAAGATTTTAAAGTCCCCGTAGTCAAAGTAAAATAAATATGGCGACGGATTAACAGAACGCAATGCTCGGTAGACATTGAATTCATCTCCTTTAAAACCTTGCGAGAATCTGCGGGATAATACCAGTTGAAAAACATCACCGCGTTGACAATGCTTTTTAGCCAACTCAACATGTTCCTTATATTCCTCATCTTTTAGATTGGATGTAGCATTTCCGTCCAAAGAAAACTTATAGGACGCAAAATTCTTTACGTTTAGAATTTGTTCTATTTCAGGAATGTTGTTTTCTTTTTCAAAACAATGGGCAAAAATATAAGCTTCATTCTTGAAATGGTTGATGGCAATTATGTTTTGATATACCGCATAATAAATATCAGGAATATTTACGGTACCTTCTTTTTTCGAAAGCTTTACATCTTCATAATAACGAACTGCATCGTAAGACATATAACCGAAAAGTCCGTTATTAATGAATTTGAAATCACTTTTTCCACTATCGAACTTTTGGCTAAAATCATGAATGATACCTACCATATCAGTTTGCACATCAATTTGAATTTCATCTGAAGAACCATCAGGAAATTGTTCAATAACAGTTTCGTTTTCCACTTTTATCGATGCAATCGGGTTGCAACATATATATGAGAAACTGTTATCATTGGCATGATAATCGCTACTTTCAAGGAGAATGCTATTTGGAAACCTGTCTCTTATCTTTAAATATACACTAACGGGCGTGATAGTATCCGCTAATATTTTTTTGTGATGTGATTGTAACTGATATTTCATACAATGAAATCTTTAATTTCATTTCGACAAAGGTCGAAATCTGGTTGTTGTTTCTATAATGTTCAATCAAAAAAGTAAGCCAAACCTTCCCAATTCGGATTGAAATTGTTTTTAAGTCCATTTTCCATTGATGCTTCCATTTCTTTAAATTGTTTCTCTCTTTTTATGGCGACATTAGGGAATTTTACTTTTCGAAATATACAAGCTTGTCAAGATTGTACCTCTTGGCAAAAATACTGCCATGCCTTCCTTTATATCTTTTCATTCTATCTGCTAACCTAAATTAGATTTCGACCTTCGTCGAAAAGAAGATAAAACCATGTCCATTAAAAAAGGCCTGTCGTGATGACAGGCCTTATATAGTTTTACTATAATGGTGCTCAGCTCACGATGACTGTCGAGAATTGTTCCACCACCAAGTATTTGTGTTTCTTAATTGCATTGGTCAAATATAGAGATCATTTTTAAAATCTCCAATTTCAATTTGAATAAAAAACAAAAAACCCCGTATTTGTAAAAAAACACGGGGCTGCTTAACTGTGGGGTCAAGTCTATTAAAATTCTAAATCCACTACCAAGTCGAATTCGTCGTAGATGGTTTTGTCTCCTAAATTCTCAAAGAAACTACCTGAACCATACTTTACATCATAATTGGTTCTGTCTACTTTTAAGGTAGCTGTAGCTTTACTGCCGTAAACCGATACATCAAAAGTTATGGCTTTGGTGATTCCCTTAATCGTTAGGTCACCAGTAACTTCGTATGAGTTTTTACCCGAAGATTTTACTTCTGTAAATTTCAAAGACGCAGTTGCATGTGTGGCAGTGTCAAAGAAATCACTAGAGTTCAAATGGCCTTCTAATTTTTCTTTATCTTCACCAGGCTCTTGGTCGTCATTGCTAATACTTGTCATATCAACAACGAACTCCCCTCCAGTTAATTTATCGCCGTCAAACATTAGAGTACCTTCTTTAAGGGCAATACTACCGTAATGCGAACCTGTAACTTTATAGGCTTTCCACATTATTTTACTTGTTTCAACATTTACTTTTTTCTTTTCGCCATCTATAGGTTCTGTTGCTGTTGCTGCAAAACCAAATACTAATGCGAACGCTAAACTTAAAATTCCTTTTTTCATAATTAATGTAATTTAATTTTATTCCCGCCAAAGTGGCGAAAATCTGTTTAATAATCAGTGTTTCTATTTTAAAATTTGTTGAACAATATGTTCAGTTGTTCCAATTCTCTTTCCGACATGTTTTTTAAGATGGATTTTTCTGTCTTTTTCATAGCTGCATCCATTTTTTTTAATGTTTTTTTTCCTTCGGATGTAATATTTATTTCAACTTTTCGGCGATTTGACGGGCATATGATTCGACCTACATACCCCTTTAAAATCAATTTGTCAACCAACCGTGTTGTATTACTCATTTTGGTGACCATTCTTTCGTTTAAAGTAGAAAGATTAGCCGGTTTTCCGTTTTGGCCCCTTAAAATACGTAGCACGTTAAATTGCTGTAATGAAACATCAAAAGGCTTAAAAGTATTAGAAATACTTTTATTGATTTTATTATTGACTAGCATAAAATGAATAATCGTCCTACTCTCAAGCTGGATGTTTTTTTTAGTTTTAATGACTTTTTCAACATTCATGTCCTTACAATAATTGTATATACAAATGTAAATTGATTTTTAATACTTAAAATAAATTGCATATTAAATTTTTGTTAAAAATTGGAAATGGTTTTTTGGTATGGATATTGTATTTTTGAAGTAAATAATAACTTTGAGGTTCCCGACTTCTCGGGAATGACAATAAAAATGGCTTTTTATGGCAGATTTATCGCAAGAAGACTGGGTAGGGCAATTACAACAAGATGAAAATGCATTCATTTTAGATGTTCGTACCGAAGACGAAGTAGAGGAAGGTCATATTCCTAACGCTACCAATATAGATATTTATTTAGGTCAAGATTTTTTAACAGAACTTGAAAAACTAGACAAATCAAAAAATTATTACGTATACTGTAGAAGCGGAAACCGAAGCGGACAAGCTTGCGCTATTATGAATAGTGTTGGTTTTGAAAATGCCTACAACTTAGAAGGTGGTTTTATGAACTGGGAAGGCGAGGTTGCTGAATAGCATTTAGTAAGAGTGTTCGTTACGAAAAGCCAAAATGTATGTTAGTATTGGCGTAGCGCAGAAAAAAGTAACGCAGACATATCACTTGTTATGGTGAGTTAAGTTTTTACGAGCACCTGCCAGCCGGCAAAGGCAGGTTCCCAATAATGACGTACAGTTTGGTTTTGCAGTAGAATACTTTTGCGGATTTAAGGTAAAACTATTAATTGGCAGTTATCAGGTAACTATAGGGTAATGATATGATTGCTATACGGTAGGTATGTTTATATGTAGATTATTTGACCTTGTTCCTAACCTAAACAGGTTCTTAGTCAATAAAAAATAAAATCGGGCTTGGACTTGATACTTGGATTTGAACTTTTTTAACACCAAAGCATTATTATTTTGAAAGAAGACCTCCTGCACTTTATCTGGAAATACAAAAAACTCCAGTTACCAGAATTGGTCACTTCTAAGAAAGAATCGGTTAGTATAATTGATGTAGGTATTCACAATTATCATGCAGGCCCTGATTTCTTCAACTCAAAAGTTAATATTGGTGGTCAACTTTGGGCCGGTAATGTTGAGTTGCACATTAAATCATCAGACTGGTATGCACACCGGCATGAGGAAGATGCTAATTATGATACTGTAATTTTGCATGTGGTTTGGGAAGATGATGCCTCTGTTTTTAGAAAAGATGGCTCTGAGATTCCTACCCTAGAATTGAAAGAATATATTCCCCAAGAATTGTTATTGGCCTACCAAAGCTTATTTGATAAAAAGGAGAAAGCTTTTATCAATTGTGAAAAGGATATTGGTACAATTGATTCCTTCATATTTCAAAATTGGCTAGAACGTTTATATTTTGATCGCTTAGAAAGCAAATCTAATTTGGTTCTAGACCTTTTAAAGCAATCGAACAATGATTGGGAAAAGGTTATGTTCACAATGCTTTTAAAGAATTTTGGACTTAAGATCAATGGAGGTTCTTTTTTTAGCATCGCAAATGTCATAGATTTTTCAGTAGTCCGAAAAATTCAAAATAATCCGCTACAATTAGAAAGCATTTTGTATGGTCTGGCCGGGTTTTTAGAAGATGATACTATAGTTGACTCGTATTACCTTCAATTAAAAAAGGAGTATGGTTTTCTCTCTAATAAATTTGATATTCAAAAAGAAAGTATTCAGAAACCGGAGTTTTTTAAATTACGCCCGCCTAATTTTCCAACTGTTCGATTATCCCAATTTGCTAGCTTGTATTCAAAACATCAAAACATTTTCAGTAAAATAATCGATGCTACTGATTTAGAAGAAATATATAAGGTATTCAATGTTTCTACATCTGAGTATTGGAACGACCATTATACTTTTGGTAAAGTTTCTAAAAAAAGTTCAAAAAAACTGACAAAAAAATTTATTGATCTGCTTGTTGTGAATACGCTACTTCCCCTAAAATTTTGTTATGCTAAACATATAGGTAAAGAAGTTGATGAAGAAATCATCACTATTGTTTCAAAGATCAAGAAAGAAGAGAATACTATAATTTCTAATTTTAAAACAATAGGGGCAAAGGCTATGAATGCTAAAGATAGTCAGGCAATACTTCAATTGTATAATGAATATTGTACTCAAAATAAATGTTTGCAATGTGCAGTAGGCAGTCATTTATTGCAAGGAAATGACTAATTTTAGATAATGAATATTTTTTACCAAATATTGTATTATTTTCAGAAAAGAGGCTTTGAAGTCTGCGGACGAATTGCTGAACGCCTTGGAATACGCGCAAGAGTAGTACGCACTTCATTTATTTATCTTACGTTTGTCACTCTTGGTTTTGGTTTTGCACTGTATTTATTTGCGGCTTTTTGGTTAAAGATCAAAGACCTTGTTTATACTAAGCGAACTTCTGTATTTGACCTTTAAGTATATGTAAACTTTCTCGTTCGAAAATTTACCTAGCTTTAGCCCTAATGTTGCCGGTTTTGTTATTTGGAGTTTTAGGATATCGTTTTATTGCCGATTAAGCAGATATTTAATTCACTTCGTAATCTTGATTTGAAAGAAAAACAGGTTGTACTATAATAGGCTATATAGCACATCATGATAATTATATCTAAGCATTTGAACATTAATTATTTGATTGTGTTACATATTTTTATGATATTGTCGGCTAACAAACTAAAATTTTAAACCAAAATTCATATTATGAAGTACAGACTTCTTACTTTTTTTGCACTATTTCTTCCTTTTTTAACTTTCGCCCAAGATAAAGGCTTAGATGAAAAAGTTAATGATGCGTTTATGCCATTTGCCTCTTGGTGGGAAGGTTTTGTGCTTACCCCTATTCATATTGCTGGTTATGATATGCCAATAGTATTGATCCTATTGATTCTTGGAGCTACTTTTTTCACTATTTATTTTAAAGTTCCAGGTGTAACAAAATTTGTAATGGCCATTAATACTGTTCGAGGTAAATATGATGAAATGGATGATCATGGCGTTGAAAAATCAGAAGTTAATACAGTTGATGGAGATATAGTAGATACTATTGGTGATGAAAGTAAAGATGGAGAGGTGAGCCATTTTCAAGCGCTCGCAACAGCTGTTTCGGGCACTGTTGGTCTGGGTAATATTGCAGGTGTTGCAGTAGCTATCGCACTCGGTGGCCCAGGAGCTACTTTCTGGATGATTGTTTGTGGATTAATAGGCATGTCTACCAAATTTGTAGAATGTACACTTGGTGTAAAATACCGGGATGTAGGAGAAGACGGAACAGTTTATGGAGGTCCTATGTATTACCTGTCCAAAGGCTTAAAGGAAAGGGGAATGAATGGTTTAGGTAAAGTGCTTGCCATAGTTTTTGCAGTCTTATGTGTAGGAGCGTCTTTTGGTGGTGGAAATGCATTTCAATCAAATCAAGCTGCCGTTCAACTTACTACCATGTTTAATTTGGAAGGCGGGGCAGTAGGGGTTATAATAGGTGTGATAATGGCTATTTTGGTAGGGATAGTGATTATTGGTGGAATCAAAAAAATTGCAAGTGTAACCGAAAAAATAGTGCCCTTTATGGCAGGTATATATGTACTTGCTTCTTTGGTCATTATTTTTGCGAATATAGAATATGTAGGTGAGGCCTTCAGAATGATTTTCGCTGGAGCATTTACACCTGAAGCAGGAATAGGTGGTGTAGTAGGGGTTATCATCGTAGGATTCCAAAGAGCGGCTTTTTCTAACGAGGCCGGTGCAGGGTCTGCTGCAATTGCCCACTCGGCCGTTAAAACCAAGTACCCAGCTAGTGAGGGAGTAGTAGCGCTTTTAGAACCTTTTATTGATACTGTTGTAATTTGTACCATGACCGCTTTGGTTATCATATTCTTTAATATGGATACTGGCGCGTTCGATTATGGTAATGCAGTAGGTAGTACAGTATTGTTGAATGATTCCCAAACCTATGTTGGCGGTGTCGATCTAACATCGATGGCTTACGACTCTGTAATTCCCGGGTTTAGATATGTGCTTACAATAGCTATAATCATGTTCGCTTTTTCAACAATGATCTCATGGTCTTATTATGGACTACAATCGTGGAAATATCTTTTTGGAAGAGGTAAAGCCGCTGATACGGTATATAAGATCTTATTCTTATTATTTGTAGTAGTAGGGGCAGCTGCAACTTTAGATGCAGTCATCAAATTTTCAGATGCTATGATCCTAGCTTTAGTATTTCCAAATATGATAGGCTTGTTGTTTTTATTCCCTAAAGTAAGAGAGGAACTGAATAAGTATATGAGAGATATAAAGGCCAATTTTAAATAAGACAAAGATTTGAACAATTTTAAATCCCACTTCAAGTTCAATAAACAAGAACGAAGTGGGATTTTCTTTTTGCTCCTAATTATAATACTGCTTCAAGTTGGGTATTTTGTTTTCCGTTCTTTTCCGATGGATGAATCTCTAAATTCTTTTTCTGCGGATGTAGAGACACAAGCTAAAATAGATGTGTTGAAACAAGAAGCTTTACAGAAAGGTTCTATTAAAATATATCCCTTCAACCCAAATTTTATTACAGACTATAAAGGATACACTTTAGGAATGTCAGTTGAAGAAATTGATAGGCTACATAATTTTAGGTCTAAGAATACGTATGTAAACTCTTCAAAGGAATTTCAGAAAGTTACCCAAATTTCAGATTCTTTATTGAATGTAATATCTCCGTATTTTAAATTTCCTGAATGGATTAAGAATAGTAAGCAGTATTCAGCGAACAGTAAGCGATACACTAAACCTAACTCTGAACCGGTAGTTATAAAAGATATAAATTTGGCCACGGCAAAAGAATTAAGATCGATTAATGGCATAGGCGAAAAATTATCTGCTAGGATCATAAAGTTTAGAGATCGGTTAGGAGGTTTTTTGGTCAACGAACAATTGTATGATGTGTACGGACTTGAACCTCAGGTAGTAGACAGGGTTTTGAAACAGTTTAAAGTGCTTGAAGTGCCATTGATAAAAAAAATAAATATTAATTCAGCATCTATTGAAGAGCTTCAAAAATTGATATATCTTCAAAAAAAGGTTGCTATAGGTATAGTGGATTACAGAAATGATAACGGAACTATCGTTTCTTTTGAAGAATTAATAAAAATAGAAGATTTCCCCGTTGATAAAATTGATAGAATAACTTTATATTTGTCCCTATAAAAAAAATGTTATGCAACAAAGTATGTACTTCACTGAAGAACATCAACTATTTAGGGAAAGCCTTAAAGATTTTTTAAAAAAAGAAGTCGTTCCCCATATTGAAAAATGGGAAGAAACCGGAACTATAGAACGTTTCGTTTGGAAAAAGTTTGGTGAAATGGGTTTCTTTGCGTTGGCCATACCTGAAGCTGATGGCGGACTAGAATTAGATTTGTTTTACACCGTAATTCTTCTTGAAGAACTTCAAAAAATAAACTCTGGTGGTTTTGCAGCCGCTATATGGGCACATACATATCTAGCGATGACGCATCTTAATAAAAGAGCGGGTGGGAGAATCAGAAAAGAGTATCTCGAGCCAAGTGTCGCCGGTGAAAAAATAGGCTGTTTGGCCGTTAGTGAGCCTTTTGGCGGAAGTGACGTAGCTGGCATGAAAACTACTGCGGTAAAGAAAGGGGATACATATATTCTTAATGGGTCAAAAACTTTTATTACAAATGGTGTTTATGCCGATTATATGATTGTAGCAGCTAAGACTGATGCTTCTTTAGGTAATAAAGGCATCAGTATTTTTGTTGTGGACCGTAAAAGCGAAGGAGTTTCTGCTAGCAAGCTCAATAAATTAGGATGGCGGGCTTCTGATACGGCCGAATTGGCTTTTGATAATGTTATTGTACCTGCTGCTAATTTAATAGGTGAAGAAGGAAAGGGTTTTTCGTATATAATGGAAGCCTTTGCGCTAGAACGTTTAATTATGGGTGTAAATGCTCATGCTAGAGCTGATTATGCTATAGAATATGCACTTCAATATATGTCAGAGCGTGAAACCTTCGGAAAATCTATAAATCAATACCAAGCTCTGCGTCACCGTGTTGCTGATTTGTATGCTGATATGGATATGTGTAGAACATATAATTACGCTGTAGTTTATCGAATGGATAAAGGAGAGTATGTTGTTAAAGAAGCAACCATATCAAAATTAAGGTCTACAAAAATGGCTGATGATGTTGCTAACGAATGCTTGCAGTTTCTTGGAGGTTATGGGTATATTGAAGATTACCCAATGGCTAGGATGTTGCGTGATAGTAGGCTAGGGCCTATTGGTGGTGGTACTTCGGAGATACTTCGTGAGATTATAGCCAAGATGATCATTGATAAAAAAGAATATAAACTTGCTTAATAATGCGAATCAAGGGTTGAGAACATATAAAAAAACAAGTCCAAGTCGTTGAAAATCAACGTCTAAAACTTGTTTAAATCATTGATTAT
>QILY01000262.1 GCA_003232155.1 Maribacter sp. | reverse complement strand
ATTACTTAGCTATAGGCGCACTCATACAATGTTCAGGAATACCAAACCCATCAACTAATACACCAATATGTGGGCGTAATTCAGTACAGAGTCTTTCAACCCGCTGGCGAATAGCTTTAGATTTGGTGCTGCCAATATACCCTTGTTCTAAATACCATTCCGCATCCCTTCTTATTTCATGTAGTGCATGTAAGGCCCCTAGCTTTTTAAACAGCTCTTTATTTTTTCCTTCAGGCATTCCATCTGCAAAATCGCAGTACGTTTGGTAGGCAAGTTCGGCCGCATAGGCCTTGCCTAAAGCTACTAAGTGTGTTTGTACTTTCATAAAAGCTTGATATGATGGCATGCCTTTTTTAATATAGCTGCGAATACGCATCGCTAAAGTATAGGTAAGTCTTCTGGTTCTATAATCAAAGGCGTGTTTATGAAATTTGGGCTTATATAAATGTTCGCTATCTACCTTATTTGAATATATAGGATTAATTGTAGCTAGCTTATCACTTAATTGACTGCTTATTAATTTCAATACTGATGAAAAACCAGCACTATTAAATTCTGCTTTAAAATCGGAAAGAACTCCTTTGGCAGCTAATAATAGGAGAACAGTATTATCACCCTCAAAAGTGGTAAAGATATCTACATCGCCTTTAAGGTCGGCGATACGGTTTTCTATCAGGTATCCTTTTCCGCCACAGGCTTCACGACATTCTTGAATAGTTTCGTTCGCATACCAAGTGATTATTGATTTTAGACCAGCAACTTGGGTTTCTACAATACGCTTATCAGGTTTGCTCTCATCACAATAGTCCGCCATCATCTTATCTAAAGTAATATGATATACATAAGCACTTGCTACGGCAGGGGTTAATCTTACTTGGTGGGTTGGGTAATCCATTAAAAGGTCTTCCTGTATTTTTATACTGTCATTGAATTGTCTTCTTTTCAAGGCATGTTTTATAGCTACTGTCAAAGCCATTTTAGCACCTCCCAATCCTGCTCGGGCGACACATATACGACCGCCAACCAAAGTGCCTAACATGGTAAAGAAGCGTTTATTGGGGTTTTTGATGTCAGAGCAGTAACTACCGTCATCTTTTATATCACCATATTTATTGAGCAGGTTTTCTCTGGGTACGGCAACCTGATCAAACCAAATTTTACCGTTGTCAACTCCGTTTAATCCCAGTTTATAACCATTGTCCTCTATAGTAACCCCAGATAATAATTCATGTTTTTCGTTTCTCACAGGAACTAGAATAGCATGAACACCCTCATTCTTGCCATCGACAATCAATTGCGCAAAAACCGAAGCCATCTTAGAATCTAGGGCATTGCCAATGTATTCTTTATTATCATTTTTGCCAAGCGTATGAATGATGATAGTATCGGTTTTCTTATCATAGGTCGCTGTAGTTTTTATACCACGAACGTTAGAACCATGCCCGGTTTCGGTCATAGCAAAACAGCCTAAAAGATTAGCCTTTCCAGTATGACTAAGATATTTGTCATGGTGTTTTTTTGTGCCTAATTTTTGAATGCTCCCGCCAAAAAGCCCAAATTGCACTCCAAATTTTATAGTCAGACTGCCATCAACATACATCATATTTTCAAAGATGGTAGCATAACCTTCCATATCGGAAGCGCCTCCATAATCTTCTGGATAAGCTAATGCACCGTACCCTTTGCTTGCTAAAAATTGCACTTGTTTTAAAACAATTTTGCGAAATTCTTCTTTAGTCCTATGCACCCCCCACTTAAAAATAGAATCACCTAAAACTGCTCTAAATGCATCGATTACTTTGGCATGTTTTCCCTTTAAAATTGTATCAATTTCAGAGGCATCATAATAATCAGAAGTTGCTTCGTGTTCTACTTCCACATCGAACAAATGATTGTAATGATTGGGTTGAATACCAAGGTTTATTTCAATATGCTTTAGATACTCATTAAAGGGGCAGTCATTTTGATAATGGCAAACTATCTTTTGACTAAAGGTTGAAAGTGGATAAGTTTCACCTTCTATTAATTTCACATGTGAATTTGCAATAGTTTGTTTCCAATTTTTGAGTTCAGTATCGGCAGGCGGATTTTTAACATCCAACCATGATACCAGTATTTTTTTATCAGATATAGTTAATGATTCATCTTGGCTTATCGCCTTTTCTACCACATTTATTTCAGAGATGGATAAAAGGTCATCAGACCAAATCACATAAAAAATTGGAATATATTGTAAAATTCCAGAAGGGTACGTTTTCTTTTCCATGGTTTGAAATTACAATTTTATTTGCTTTAAAGTAGTCTTAAATCTTGATTCTACAAGCGTAGCGGTCTTTTTCCTTTTTCTGCTATCTTTGTGTAGATATGAATGAAAATTTAGAACCATCTGCAGAAAATTTTTCTCCTGAAGAACTGGATATTGAAAGAGTTTTAAGGCCTATAACTTTTGATGATTTTACGGGGCAAGAACAAGTTTTGGAAAATCTAAAAGTTTTTGTGGAGGCTGCTAATCAAAGAAGTGAAGCTTTGGACCATACCTTGTTTCATGGCCCTCCAGGATTAGGAAAAACTACGCTGGCGCATATACTGGCCAATGAATTAGGTGTAGGTATTAAAATCACTTCAGGCCCCGTTTTGGATAAGCCAGGTGATTTAGCTGGCCTCTTGACCAATCTAGATGAGCGTGATGTGCTTTTTATAGATGAGATTCATAGGCTAAGCCCTATTGTAGAAGAATACCTCTATTCGGCAATGGAAGATTACCGAATTGATATTATGATCGAGACCGGTCCTAATGCGAGATCGGTTCAAATCAATTTAAGTCCGTTTACGTTGATTGGGGCAACAACTCGTTCAGGATTATTAACGGCACCTATGCGTGCGAGATTCGGAATACAAAGTAGACTTCAATATTACGATACAGAATTACTTTCAACCATTGTGCTGCGTAGTGCAGATATATTAAAAGTTCCTATCACAAATGATGCAGCTATAGAAATTGCAGGCCGTAGTAGAGGAACGCCAAGAATATGTAATGCACTTTTGCGAAGGGTTCGTGATTTTGCCCAAATAAAAGGGAATGGTAATATTGATATGGATATCTCTAAATTCAGTCTAAAGGCATTGAATGTAGATACCCACGGTCTAGATGAGATGGATAATAAAATATTAACGACCATTATTGATAAATTTAAAGGAGGCCCTGTAGGTATTTCCACTTTGGCTACTGCAGTTTCTGAAAGTGCTGAAACTATTGAAGAGGTATATGAACCTTTTTTAATTCAACAAGGTTTTATTATGCGTACTCCAAGAGGTCGTGAAGTGACTGAATTGGCGTATAATCATTTAGGCAGGATAAAAGGAAACGTTCAAGGCGGATTATTTTAATGAAAAATCTTCCCACAGTTTCCCGTTATGAGGTTTTTAAGAACAGAAAAAAGATTGTAAAAAACCCATTGCCATTTCACCATGAAAATTATGAACGTTTGGGAGAAACGTTTAAAATAAACTTAGGTCTGATGGGCTCAGCGGTGTTTACCAGAGACCCTGGGCTCATAAAACACATTCTTCAAAAACAACATAAAAAATATTACAAGTCCCCTTTGCAAACAAAAGACCTTGCTAAATATATTGGTCATGGTTTATTGACCTCAAATGGAGAACATTGGCGGGTTCATAGACGAATGATACAACCTGCTTTTCATAAAAAGAAATTAGTGGGATTGTTAGGCATAATGAAAACTGCCATTCAAAAAGAAATCAGCGCTATTAAACCTAATAGCGTGCAGAATGTTTTTCCCTTGATGAGTGATTTGGCTTTTCAGGTGGTTGCACAATCTTTGTTCAGTAGAGACGATATTCAAAATCAGATGATTACCCTTCAAAAGCTTACCGAGGTCAGTCAAAATATGCTGATTAAGGAGATGCGCCAACCTTTTCTGAAATGGTGGTTTGCCATAAACGGAGAAATCAAAAAAAACTTGACCGCAGGTGAAAAAGGGCGCGATTTACTCAATGTAATTATTGAAGAACGTTTACGGTCAGGTGATGAAAAAGATGACCTTCTTGATATGCTTTTAAGGGCAAAATATGAAGACGGCACACATATGCTTCGTAAACAATTGTTGGATGAAGTTTTGATTCTTTTTACGGCAGGTCATGAAACAACTGCAAATGCACTTAGTTTTACCTTGTTTTTATTGGCTAAAAACCAGAAAAATCAGGAAAAGGCATATCAAGAAGTCTCAAGACTTGATTTTGATAGTGAAGATATTATGAATACGATTTCTTCCCTGACCTATGTCAAACAATGTATTGAGGAGGGAATGCGTTTGTATCCTCCAGTATATATTATGGATAGAATGGCTATAGATGATGACAAGTATGAAGGGTGGCACATTGCTAAAAACACTATGATTTTGGCATCGATATATGAATTGCATCGTTCCCCTAGTTTTTGGAAAGAACCAAATTCATATATTCCTGAACGTTTTAATATAGAGAACAAAAAAGATTTTTCAGATTATTATTATCCGTTTGGCGCTGGACCAAGAATGTGCGTGGGCAATAGTTTTGCAATCTATGAAATGGTATTAACGGTGGCAGAAATCCTGAAAAAATACAAATTGAAAACGAATAAAGAATCCGTTGAAATCAATCCGATGATCTCTCTTAAGCCTAAGGCAGTTCCTTTAATGTTTATCCCTAGAAATTAAAAATCAAATGTCATTACCAGGCACAAAGTAATCTGTTACACCAATTTAACCCGCATTATTCACGGTTCTTCTTTTCCAAAGCCAAACTACCTGCTATAATTGAAAACCGGCCGGCCGGCCGGGCAAGTGCTCGAAATTTGTTTAGCTTCCCGACTAAAAATCGGGACAGGCTGAAATTGGGCTACAATTCTTTCTCTAAAAAACCTCTGCGCTTTCCAATTCTACCTGCCTTTGCCGGCAGGCAGGTTGGTGTTTTTGCTTTTCATAACGAAAACCCGTGAATAATGCGGGTTAAGTCTTTCTCGCCTATTTCAAAATAGCATTTTCATCAGAAAATTTCTTGTAGCTAAAGTAAATAGCACCTATGGCAAAAGCAATGAGTGAAATTAAAATGGCAGCATACTGTAACATGTCAATAGTACCCGCCATAATTTCTTTAACCCCTAAGCCAATATTAAGAACAGGGACCAATACAGTTGACCAGCTCAATTCTATACCCGGCATCATAGCTAGAACCAAAGGAATGATAATTAACATAATAATAGGCGTCGCCTTACTCTGGGCTTCTTTAAATGAAGTAGCACTAGCAACAAGAGAGATAATTAAACCTGATAAGAATAATGAAAACGGAATCAACAATAAAAGAATAAGGGTGACGGATTGAAAACTCAACATTTCATTAATGGCCAATTTAATATTATCAGGTATGCCATCAATAATTTTCAGGCCTACAATTAAGCCAACTAAATTTAAAACTGCTGGTACAAAACCTAATATAGATGCCACTATTGATTTGCCTAAAAGTACCGTGAATTTTGAGATAGGTAATGAAAGTGTAGTCTCAATTGTTTTGCGTTCTTTTTCACCAGTTACCAAATCAATGGCAGCCAATAAACACCCGCCCCACATCGTCAGAATAAATAGATAGGGAATAAAACCGCCAATACGTTTTCCTATCAATTCTTTTTGTTCACTAACTTCTATATAATTTTCATATATGGGCGTTAGCTTTTCTGTAGATATCTTGAGCTGCGAAATACGTTGTTTTTTGATTGATGCTGCGTAAGCTTCCAACATGCCAGAAACGCGGTTATTTACATTGTCTTTGGTCCCGTTACGATAAATTTTCACTTCGGCAGTAGTTAGGCTATCCATTTGTCTATTCCAATCTAATGGAAAAACAACAGCTGTTTGAATAGTTTCATCATCAATTAAAGTATTAAAATCGA
>QILY01000111.1 GCA_003232155.1 Maribacter sp. | reverse complement strand
CTGCCTACCTTTTGCTCCTTGTCGAACCCATTCCAACTCGCGTTCCAAGGTTTTTTGACGTTTTGAAGCTGTCTTACTTTCTTGAGCCAAACGTTTAGACTTCTGATCTAACCAACTTGAATAGTTCCCTTTCCATGGAATACCTTCTCCTCTGTCCAATTCTAATATCCATCCAGCCACATTATCCAAGAAATATCTATCGTGGGTTACTGCGATTACAGTGCCTTTATATTTCGCCAAATGGTGTTCTAACCAATGTACCGATTCTGCATCTAAGTGGTTCGTAGGCTCATCTAATAATAAAATTTCTGGTTCTTGTAGTAGCAATCTGCACAATGCAACCCGCCTTCTTTCCCCTCCTGATAAAATACCTATCTTTTTATCAGAGTCAGGTGTACGTAGCGCATCCATAGCTATTTCAAGCTTTGTATCCAATTCCCATGCATTTGAGGCATCGATTTGATCTTGCAATACAGCTTGCTTATCCATCAACTTCTGCATCTTGTCCGCATCTTCATAAACTTCGGGCAAGCCAAACATATCATTTATTTTGTTGTACTCATCTAATATAGCAACTGTCTCTGCAACGCCTTCTTTTACAATTTCTAGAACCGTTTTATTTTCATCCAATTGTGGTTCTTGCTCCAGATACCCTACTTTATATCCTGGAGAAAAAACTACATCTCCTTGGTAATTCTTATCTACATCAGCTATTATTTTAAGTAAGGTAGATTTACCAGACCCGTTGAGACCAAGAATACCAATTTTAGCTCCGTAGAAAAAGCTTAGATATATATTTTTAAGTACTGGAGTATTTGCAGTTTTATAGGTCTTTGTAACTCCAGACATGGAGAAAATGACTTTCTTATCGTCCGACATCGATTGTGTGATTATTGATTAGTAATTATTAAACCTGTGCTAGGGGATTTAACCCAGATATGCATAGTAGCCCTTCAACGAATCCTGTCTTGAGCACAGACGAAAGGCTCAGAATCACATTCTTACTACACTTGAACTTGAATTTGTACTTTATATTTGAGTTTGAATTTTTAAACTCTTCCTTTAAGAGCATTGAAAACCCAGGCTATGGCAAAAAATCCGATGCCTACAGAAGCAAAGCCCCAGCCAGCTGTCTCATCATATCTGAATGCACCCAAAGCAATTAGGGCCAAGCCTACTATTATCATTATAAAAGTAGCCCATGCTAACACCGTATTTTTATTCATTCCCATATCGTATTTTAATTTGGTCGGTAGTGCCTGCTAATATCGTAAAAATTAGAAGAACTTTTAATTGAAACTAAACTTTATTGTTCAGAGGCTGTTTTGGCGGCCCCAAATTTCACTTTGCAATTTACCTTGCCGTAAACAAGAATGTATTTCTTCAATTTCATACGTGTAACCTTTACCTAAAGTAGGCAGGTCATAATGCGTAATATCTCCTTCTTTTTCAATGGTATACCCCTGGGCTTCATGCCATCTAGGGTCAATAAATATAGAACCATTACTGCCTGAGGTTTCAGCTTTCATTTCAAATTTAGAAACAAGGCCGCTCTATAAACTACATCGACTTCATCACATTCAAAATAATTCTTTATAACTACCAAAAACATATTTTGAATTGTATTCACTACCAAACTCTTTTGATTTAGCTATACTTCGAGAGGCTACGGCTGTCAACATAGGATCTTCTACCAATTTCAGATCTTTTACAAAAGTTTGTGCAAACTGCCCAAACCAACAATACCTCATCTAATTTTATTATCCGTATTCATTATTGAAATTCTTCAAATGTAATCAATTTTACTCCTTATCTTTATCCTGAAAAATAACAAGCATATACAAATGGATCTTAACTTCAATAAAAACGAAGACTCAAATAAATTACTAGTTTCAGAACTTAAAAAAAGACTCGCCAAAGTAAAGCTTGGAGGGGGAAAAGCCCGTATTGAAAAGCAGCATGCTAAGGGAAAGATGACAGCAAGAGAACGTATTACATATCTTTTAGACTCTGATGAAGATAGTATTGAGATTGGGGCCTTTGCTGGTGAAGGAATGTATAAAGAACATGGGGGTTGTCCGTCAGGCGGAGTCGTTATTAAAATCGGACATGTAAAAGGCAAACAATGTATTGTAGTGGCAAATGACGCTACTGTAAAAGCTGGAGCTTGGTTTCCTATTACTGGAAAAAAGAACCTACGGGCACAAGAGATTGCAATTGAAAATAGACTTCCTATAATTTATTTAGTGGATAGTGCAGGCGTTTATCTGCCCATGCAGGATGAGATATTTCCTGATAAAGAACATTTTGGGCGCATTTTCAGAAATAATGCTGTAATGAGTAGCATGGGAATTACCCAAATATCTGCAATTATGGGTAGTTGTGTTGCAGGTGGGGCATATCTTCCTATTATGAGTGATGAAGCACTTATTGTAGATAAAACGGGAAGTATTTTCCTAGCCGGAAGTTATTTGGTGAAAGCTGCCATTGGTGAAAGTATAGATAATGAAACCTTAGGTGGTGCAATTACGCACTGCGAAATTAGCGGTGTAACCGACTATAAAGCCAAAGATGATAAGGCTGCTCTTGATACCATAAAAAATATTGTCGATAAAATCGGAGATTTCGATAAAGCCGGTTACAACAGAAAAAAAACTCAAAAACCTAAGCTAGATCCTAATGAGTTGTACGGTACGCTTCCAAAACTTCGTCACGAGCAATATGATATGCTTGAAATTATTCATCGATTGGTAGATAATTCAGAGTTTGAGCAGTATAAAGAAGATTATGGAAAAACGATATTAACAGGTTATGCCCGTATTGACGGTTGGGCTGTTGGTATCGTCGCCAACCAACGTAAAGTAGTTAAAAATGCCAAGGGAGAAATGCAATTTGGAGGGGTGATCTATTCCGATTCAGCGGATAAGGCCACTCGTTTTATAGCGAATTGCAATCAGAAAAAAATTCCGTTGGTATTCTTACAAGATGTCACTGGTTTTATGGTAGGAAGCAAAAGTGAGCACGGTGGTATTATTAAAGATGGTGCTAAAATGGTGAATGCGGTCAGTAATTCAGTTGTGCCCAAATTTACAATTGTAATCGGAAATAGTTATGGTGCCGGAAATTACGCAATGTGTGGTAAAGCGTACGACCCAAGATTAATAGTAGCATGGCCAAGTGCTGAATTAGCAGTAATGAGCGGAAATTCAGCTGCTAAAGTGCTATTGCAAATCGAAACAGCATCCCTAAAAAAGAAAGGCGAAACCATTACCAAAGAAAAAGAAACAGAACTCTTCAATAAAATAAAAGACCGCTACGATAATCAGGTATCACCGTATTATGCTGCGGCCCGTTTGTGGACAGATGCCATAATCGAACCCACTGATACCCGAAAATGGATATCTATGGGTATTGAGGCTGCGAACCATGCGCCTATCGAGAAGGCTTTTAATTTGGGAATTCTACAAGTTTAATTCGTTGAAACAATGCTAGAATTATTCAAATCGAAAAGTTGTTGATTTACGTTCTTTAATCCCAATCGATATACATTTACTTCTTTTCGTTGCGAAGTTTTACCATAATTGTAATAGGCCGTTACTTTTAGATATGTAGGCTCTAATTTTTTGTTTCCTTTATAGTTAATATTGACCTGCCATCTACCAGGTAAAGAACCATCTACCAAAAACTCTTCACAGGAATATCCTTTGCGTTTTTCATCTGTGATTCTTGTTGCATTGGCCTCCATGGTATGCTTCCAAGTGTAGTAGTGCTTTTCAGGGTTAACGAACTGAAGTTCAAATTCAGCTTCGCTATCGTTCCATTCGAAAAGCAAACGGGTGCCATCAAATTCAGTATATTTAGTAAAACGTTTAATGGTTTTTGCACCATCCATTATTTTATCTCCTTCAAGTGCCATCAAATTTTCTGATTCTCTTTCTATAATAGGAAGTATGCCAACACTATCTGATTCTAAAAATCCTTCTTTCAACAAATAGTTGTATCGTGCATACATGGTTGCCGATTTCTTAAAATTACCTACCTCCCGGTAACTCTCGGCCAAATCTCTATACGATTGTGCATAGCTAGGTCTCATAATAAATACTTGCTCATAAACATCCTTGGCCTTTTCTGTATCGCCATTTGCCTCTAAATGATACGCCAATGCCTTTGAATAAACAGGATGGTCTTCAAAAAGATACTTCTGGTCTTCAATAATCTGATTGGCAAATTTAGAATCGCCTTTCCCAGTAAAATAGGCATAAGAATCAATAAAATAATGAGGTGAACTGCGATATGTTTTCCTGTTTTTACTATAGATTTCTCTTGCAGTTTCTATATTGGTACTTGCCTGTAAGCTTGTTAAATAAGTAGGTGAGTTTTTTACAACCAGTTGTGTTTCAACAGCATCATTTTGGTATATGTTGTTGCGTAAACGCGCTCGATCTAAAATTTTAGTTCCCGCAATACCCGATACACCTGTTTTTGTATTGATCACAACCACACCTCCTGAACCTATCGAACCATACTGTGTTGTTAAAGACAAGCTGCTTAAAACTGCTACCCTTTCCATTTGGGAGGGAAGGATCCATATCGGTGTATCAGTGAAAATTTGTCCATCGACATCAAATATAGCTGGGGGGGCCAAATTGATAGAGCTTATACCGCGTATATTTACAGAACCATCTGTTATGCAATCACCCGAAACATTTACGCCAGCTACCTGAAATCTCAATACATCTAAAATACAAATAGCAATATCATTGATATCTTCATCTTTCAAAAATCGCATTGTACCCGCTGCGGTCTCAGAATCAAGTATACCCCATGCCGTTCTGATAAGGTTCTTATTATAACCATATTCCATTTCAAGTTCTTGTTGGCTTTTACGATTACTTCCTTTAACCACAACTTCATCTAACTCTTCAACCTTTTGGTTCATCTGAATATTAAGTACCGAGGTCACATCTTCAACAATGATTTCAATCGTCTCCATACTAGAATAACTGTAGCTAATAACATCCCCTTCTTCAGCTACAATAGTATATGAACCATCTACACCTGACTTTACTTTGGTATCTGTACCTACTACAATTTCAGCATTTGCCAAAGGTGCATCTAAAAAAGTGAGCTTTCCTTTGATGTATTTGGATTGGGCATTAACTAGAGTTACAGAAAAAACGAGAAATACAATTGTGAAGAGATTTTTCATGTCAGTATAATTTTTGAATTAGTAATAAATTACTAACAAATAATATGCCAGTTTAAATATATCAGCCTATAAGTTAGGTATTTTTAGTTATATTTTTTTGAATTTGAGCTAAATAATTCTTTTTTAACCTAAACTTTAGAGCCTGTTTAAGAATTCAATTGATCGATAAAGTTTTAATATTCTTCTTCTCGTCTGTATTTGAAAAATGAACTAAAACTTCCTCTTTAGCTTGTGACGGATAACCAAAGTCTTTAAAAATAGTACATTTTAGTACCAGGGGAATTTCATTGCCCTTTTTGATTTCACCTAAATATTTGGCATTGATAATCCATTCTCCAGCTACATCACCATAAAACTCGTATTCTTCGATGCGATAGTTATTTTTAATCTCATCTTCGATACGTTCTCTGATCTCTGAATTTGTATGTGCCCAATTAAAAAAACGTTTTTGCGGATTTACAAACTGTAATTCAAATTCGGCTCCGGGCTGATTCCATTCAAAAACTAATCGGACTTTGTATTTTAAGTTATTCAAATATTTGGTATCAATATTTGAAGTATTCAATTCGCCATTGTGTTTAAAAATAAGGTTTTTTATTTCACGGTCCAGTGTTTTTGAAATGCCAACAGCATTCACAGAAAAATAGGTTTCCCTTTTGCTAGAGCCATCAATTCATTTAAGGCATTTTGATATTTGCCCAATTCCCGCTTAGCAATAGCCTTGTCAAAGTAGGCATTTACATCGTTAGGGGAACGAGCAATAATTTCATCATTTATTCGAATGGCATTCCCATAATCGCCAATGGAAGCCAATGCCGAAGCCACCACTCTTAAATTTGCCACACTTTCTCCTGAATATTCTAAAATATT
>QILY01000292.1 GCA_003232155.1 Maribacter sp. | reverse complement strand
AATTTTGCACAGCTTAATGGGGTATTTGCTTTTCTAGGAGTTCCTGAGCGTTCTATCTCATTTTCAGAAAATAGTGCCAGTGCTCTTGTGATAAGAGATGATTCCCTAGCTGACCTGTCTGCGGGTATCACACAAGTATTGTTGGCAAATGGTGCAGATGCAGGTACTGCAGCGGTTACCGGATTTCTTTATGGGCAAGCAAGACTTGCCACTGAAAATGACCTTATACTATTAACAAGTAGCTCTATTATTGCCCAACTTAATACAGATGCCCTTGCCACCTTACAAGGCCTTGGGCTGCCCCCTGCGAGTGCTGGGCAGCTTGCCATAAATGGTATAACCTACCCACTTGATGATAGATGGGTACTTACGCCTGCAGAACAAATGAATATTGGTAATGCTATAGTAGCTTTGAACCAAACAATAGAAACCTTAGCCAGTCAATTCGATATCGCCCACGTTGATGCAAATTCTTTTTTAGCCACTGTTGCTACCTCAGGATTTACATTAAGCGATGGAAGTATCGTCACCGATACTTTCGCAACCGGTAGTGGATTTTCTTTAGACGGGTTTCACCCATCACCAAGAGGATATGCATTAGTAGCTAATCTTTTTACAGAAGCCATCAACGCTAAATATGGTTCTAATCTACCAGATGTAAATCCATTGGATTTTACTGGCCTTTATATAAATTAAATAGAAGAAAAAATTATAACTTTATAAGGTGCTAGAAAACTAGCACCTTTTTTTATTGAACTCGTTTAATAAAGTTCCTCGATGCAAGAATACGAGGTATTTATTCGAACTTTAATTTATTTGATGAAACCCTATATATGAAGTTTATTCTAAGATTGCTTTTGAGTGCATTGGCTGTAGTTATATTATCTAAAATGCTTCCTAATGTAGAAGTTGATACCTATGCAACTGCAATTATTGTAGCTATTGCGTTAAGCCTTTTAAACTTTATCGTAAGGCCTATATTGGTAATTCTGACCCTACCTGTTACTATTGTCACTTTTGGCTTGTTTTTATTGGTCATCAATGCCGCCATCATTCTTTTAGCCAATAAACTTATTGACGGGTTTACGGTAAATGGTTTTTGGTGGGCCTTACTTTTTAGTTTGTTACTCAGCTTTTTACAATCGATACTTTTTTCACTATTGAAAGAAGATAAAAAGAAGTAAAAATCCTTTGAGCCTGCCCTGCCCTGCTTAAAAATTTTCCTCGTTCTGCATCCCTACCTGCAGGAAAAATAACCTATAAACCTGAGTTCGATTAATATCAATCTCACAGTCAGCAAATTACAATCAATTCAAAACCTAATTCCCAGATAAGCCGTCTAAACAGCAATCTTTTGAATTAACCCGTTAGTACTACGTTTTTATCCTCCAAATCTTACTATTTACACGGCTTCTGAGAAATCACTATTAATCGAACTCAGGTTATAAAAAATTCAATCATAAATTCCCGAACAGGCTCTTGGTTTTCAGCAACTTAAAAACTTGGTAAGCTATTTAAATTATACTATTTTTGCATCCCAATTTATTTAACCCGGATTATGCATTAGAACCTCATAACGAGGTCCTAATGCATAATCCGGGTTTAAGCAATAATTCACAATAATAGAAATGAATATCACCAAAGAGCAGATTGACAAGTTAAATGCAGTAGTAAAAGTAGAAGTTACTAAAGATGATTACCAAGATAAGGTAAATACTATACTCAAAGACTACAAAAAACAAGCAAATATTCCTGGCTTTAGAAAAGGACAGGTGCCTATGGGGCTTATTAAAAAGCAATATGGTAAAGCTGTTTTAGTTGATGAAGTGAACAAACTTTTACAAGATAATCTCAACAAATATCTTACTGAAGAAAAATTGGATGTTCTTGGCAATCCATTACCAAAACAACAAGATAGTTTTGATTGGGGTACTGAAGAATTTTCATTTGAATTCGAATTAGGTCTTGCTCCCGAATTTGAAGTTCCGTTAAAAACAAAAAAACCGATTACCTTATACAAAATCGTTGCTGACAAAAAAATGGTTAACGAACAAGTAGAGCGTATTCAAAAACAGTACGGGAAATTGGTAAACAAAAGCGAAACTTCTAAAGCTGATGAAATCACCGGTACATTTAAAAACGAAGCTGAAGAAATAGAAAAAAAAACCACTTTAGACCTCAGTACTTTAAAAAGCAAAAAAGCTATTGATAGTTTAGTAGGTAAAAAAGTAGGTGATTCGGTTACTATAAAAACCAAAGGCCTTTTAAGAGAAGACCATATGCTTGCCAGTATATTGGGAGTTACTAATGAGAAAGCCGATAAATTAAATATTGAAGTGTCTTTTACCATTGAAGAGATCAATGAAAGAGAGCTTGCTGAATTGAATCAAGAATTATTTGATAAATTATTCAGAGAAGGAACAATAACATCTGAAAAAGAGCTTAAAGACAGAATAAAAGAAGATTCCGAAAAACAATTTGAACAACAGTCCGACCAGAAATTATTGAATGACGTTACTGAGTATTTCATTGAAAATATAAAGTTTGATCTTCCTGCCGGTTTCTTGACTAAATGGATTCAGATAACAGGCGAAAACCCACTTACTGAAGAGCAGGCAAGTGAAGAATATGAAAAGTCTGAAAAAGGACTCCGTTATCAATTGATAGAAGGAAAAATCATTAAAGACAATGATATACAAATTCAATTTGATGAACTTAAAGAATTTGCCAAAGGTTTTATAAAATCCCAAATGGCTCAGTTTGGTCAATTGAATCCGCAAGAAGAGGAGTTAGATACTATTGCAGGTAGAGTATTGGGCAACCAAGATGAAGTAAAGCGATTGTCAGAGCAATTGATGAGTCAAAAATTAATGAACCTCTACAAAGAAAAGGTAAATCTAAAGACTAAAGAGATTACTTATGAAAAGTTCGTTGCCGAAGCTTACAAGTAATTTCAAAAAAATTAATACGTATATTTACGATGCCGAAAATGTATTTTTCGGCATCTTTTTTATGTACAATTTAGATTGAATTGTAAGACCTTATCAAAAGTTGCGTCTTTAATCCCCAATATGAATTGTCATTTTAAAACAACATACCTTAGGGTTATACGTTGAAATAAAAAGAAGAAATCAGAGCTCAAAATTTAGATGGGTTCAATAAATATTGAATAGAAAACCAATGGATTACGGAAAAGAATTCAAGAATTACGCAATACACCATCAGGGTATAAGTAGTATGTATTATGATAAGATCATGAGCAGCATGTATCCTACCAATATGACGCCCAATATTATTGAAGAACGTCAATTGAATGCTATTGCCATGGATGTTTTCTCAAGATTGATGATGGATCGTATTATCTTTTTAGGAACAGGAATAAATGACCAAGTAGCCAATATAGTTCAAGCACAATTATTGTTCTTAGAAAGTGCCGATGCATCAAAAGATATTCAAATATATATCAACTCCCCTGGTGGAAGTGTATATGCAGGTTTGGGCATTTATGACACTATGCAGTTCATAAAGCCTGATGTTGCTACTATTTGTACAGGTATGGCCGCATCAATGAGTGCTGTATTGTTATGCGCAGGTGAAAAAGGAAAACGTAGCGGACTTACACATTCTCGAGTAATGATTCACCAACCTATGGGCGGTGCTCAAGGTCAGGCTAGTGATATAGAAATTACTGCGCGTGAAATATTGAAGCTGAAAGAAGAGCTTTATCAAATCATTGCAGACCACTCAAAGCAATCTATTGATAAAGTACACGACGATAGTGATCGAGATTACTGGATGAAAGCTGATGAAGCTAAAAAATATGGTATGATCGACGAGATTTTGGTAAGGGATAAAGACTAAATTCGACAAAAAACCAAAACAAACAAAACGTCCTCATGCAAAGTAATAAATCTGAATTCGTTACTGATATAGAATAGTGTTATTATGGCAAAGGAAAATTTAGAGTGCTCATTTTGCGGAAGAAAAAAACCAGAAACCAATCTTTTGATTGCTGGTCTTGATGCACATATATGTGATCGTTGTATTGAGCAGGCTCACGGTATTGTTGCCGAAGAATCAAAACAAACAAAGACCAATGATCTTTCTTCAGAATTGGTATTGAAGAAGCCCCTTGAAATCAAAAACTTTTTAGATACTTTCATTATAGGTCAAGAGCGCACTAAAAAAGTGATGTCAGTTGCAGTATACAATCATTATAAAAGATTATTGCAACCTATGTCAAAAGAAGACGATATAGAAATACAAAAGAGTAATATTATAATGGTAGGCCAAACGGGTACAGGAAAAACCCTTATGGCCAAAACCATTGCAAAAATGCTCAATATTCCCTTAGCTATTGTTGATGCTACCGTTTTAACTGAAGCTGGTTATGTTGGTGAAGATGTTGAAAGTATTCTTACCCGCTTGTTACAGGCTGCCGATTATAATCTAGAAAAAGCAGAGCGTGGTATTGTTTTCATTGATGAAATTGATAAGATTGCCCGAAAAAGTGACAATCCGTCCATCACTAGAGATGTATCTGGGGAAGGAGTTCAACAGGGTCTATTGAAATTATTAGAAGGAACAGTTGTAAACGTTCCGCCAAAGGGAGGAAGAAAACACCCTGACCAAAAATTTATTGAAGTCAATACAGAAAATATATTGTTTATTGCAGGAGGTGCCTTTGATGGTATTGAACGTGCCATAACAAAGCGTTTGAATATGCAAGCTGTTGGGTATAGCGCTTCTAAGGCTGATGATCAGCTTGATGAAAGTAATATATTGCAATATATTATTCCGAAAGATTTAAAAGATTTTGGTTTAATACCTGAAATTATAGGTAGGTTACCTGTTCTCACTTATATGAACCCATTAGATGAGAAAACATTACGGGCCATTCTTACTGAACCTAAAAATGCTATCATTAAACAGTATGAAAAACTGTTTTCTATGGATGGTATAAGTTTTAAAATCACCGATCAAGCCTTAGATTATATTGTAAAAAAGGCTGTTGAATATAAACTTGGTGCTAGAGGTTTGCGATCGTTATGCGAAGCTATATTTACTGATGCCATGTTCGAAATGCCAAGCAGTGGCGAAACCGAATTTAAGGTCACTAAACCTTATGCAGAGGAAAAAATATCACACGAAACTATTAAAAAACTAAAAGCGGTCTCCTAAGAGACCGCTTTTAGTTTAGGCTATTAGCCATATTTTTATTTAATTTGCTTTTTCTAAGCAATTCTAATCTTTTCAACTACTCCAGGTTTTGGTTTCTGTATAACTGTATTTAATAGATCAAGACATATTTTCTGAATATTTTTCTCATCAGTATACAGTTCATGACCAAAATCTTTAATCAATTCTCCTTCAATATTTAATTTTTTGTACCAATCTTGTTTCGGACGATACAGATCAGTATCTCCAAATAAAACAGTGGTTTTACAATCGGGGCGGTTTTCTTCTGCACGAATTCTAGTTGAAGAAACCGTATATAACGACTTCATAGGCAATCCCAGTAAATTTGCTTTCCAAGCAATAGTACCGCCTGTACTAAAACCAAGATAGTGGGCAGGGGCCGTTTCTTTCTTCAAAAGATGGGCTACTGCAGTATCAATACCACCTTCTACAAAGGCACTATGTATATTTTCTTCTGAACTAACAGTAAGGTCTATATTAGCTAATTGCTGACAGTCATAAAAAACAATATCATAATACTGTTGTAAATATCCAAGGTAAGAAGTTATCCAAAGGCCTTTTTTAGAACCCCACATATCCGATAAGATTACGAGTTTTTCTGCCATGATTATAGTCTAGTTATTAGTTGTTTAGCATAGTGTTCAAAATCTAATTTCACTATTAAACGACGGAATCCCATATTTATTTGTTTATCTGAAGTAATTAATCGATGTGATTCCTTTAATCGGATAAGCAGTGCGTTTATAGGGTTTTAGTGGTTGAGCAATCTAAATAGACCTTATATTATAAGGAATATCACTAGCCGTTCATTCGAAGTAGTTCTTCTATATAGTCCCTTTTATTGGATAATCTTGGTATTTTGTGCTGTCCGCCTAGCTTATCTTTCGATTTTAACCAATCATAAAATAGGTTTTCACGTGCTATATGCACTTTGGGCATCTTTAAAGTAATGTTGTTATATCTTTTAGCTTCATAATCAGAGTTCAATGATTTTAAGGCATTATCTAAAAGTTCAGTAAAGTAATCAGGCGTTTCAGGGGCTTTTCTAAACTCAATAATCCATTCATGGGCGCCTTTTTCTTTACCTGACATGAAAATGGGACCTGCCGTATAGTCTTTAATTTCAGCCCCTGTTTTTTTGCATATATTCTTCAAAGCTTCTTCGGCATTTTCAATAATAAGCTCTTCACCAAATACATTAATATGATGCTTGGTACGCCCTGTAACTTTTATTCGATAGGGGTTTATAGATGTAAAACGCACAGTATCCCCTATTTTATATCGCCACAATCCTGAATTAGTAGTAATAATAATTGCATAGTTAATCTTTGGCTTTACCTCCCAAAGGGGAATTGCTTCTTGCTCTGGAGTTCCATAAGCATCCATCGGAATAAATTCATAAAAAATTCCATAATCCAACATCAACAAAAGATCATCAGCATTATTACGGTCTTGAATGGCAAAAAACCCTTCAGAAGCATTATAAATTTCATAATATTGAAAGCTTTTTCTAGGCAATAATTTTTGATACTGCTCTTTATACGGGTTAAAACTTACACCACCATGAAAATATACCTCAAGATTTTCCCATACTTGAAAGAGATTGTCTTTGCCTGTATCTTCTATAACATTGTGCAATAAAACTAACATCCAAGAAGGTACGCCTACCAAACTTGTCACATTTTCTTGAGTGCTTTCTTTAATGATTGCCCTTAATTTACTTTCCCATTCACTCATTAGAGAAACCTTATTACTTGGTGTACTACTAAACTCGGCCCATAAAGGCATATTATCGATCAAGATGGCTGAAAGGTCTCCGAAAAAAGAACCATTGTCTTCATACAATTCTTTACTGCCGCCCAATCGTAAACTCTTTCCTGTAAACAATTGAGAGTTTTCATTATTGTTTAAATATAGACAGAGCAGGTCTTTACCCGATTTATAATGGCAATCTTCTAAAGCTTCAGTACTTACCGGAATAAATTTGCTCTTCGCATTGGTAGTACCACTACTCTTTGCGAACCATTTTATGGATGTTGGCCAAAATATATTCTGTTCGCCCCGCCTTGTTCGCTCAATATTAGGCTCAATCTCCTCATAGGAAAGAATGGGCACACGTTC
>QILY01000076.1 GCA_003232155.1 Maribacter sp. | reverse complement strand
ACGAACTGTACTGTTTCTTTTCCTCTTTGCTCTAACAGCACTTCATGCCCGTTTAAAAGTGACTCAATGGCCTTAGTGTTAAAATGACGAATGGTATATAGTGATACATTTTCATGACAAGATGCCTTATACCTACTTTTAAGCACGTTTAAAAGTTCATTAAGCCTGCCAAACTTATTGTCTACACATACTGAAAAACTAATGGCAGAATTTTGGATGAGTTCAACTTTCATTTTATAGTCATGAAACATTTTAAATAGTTCACTAATACTATCTTCAACAATAAAAGAAAAATCCAAAGAAGAAAGCTGCATTAAAACTTGATTCTTTTTTACAATAAAACAAGGTACTTTAGGCTCAATGCCCACACCTTTTCCCACAGTTGTTCCTTTATTTTTAGGGTTTATAAATGATTTTACATGTAAAGGAATTTCTTTCCCCTGAAGTGGCTGAAGTGTTTTAGGGTGTATAACCGACGCACCATAAAAAGCCAACTCTATCGCCTCACGATACGATATGTTATTCAGCAATTGAGTGTCTTTAAAATATCGAGGGTCGGCATTCAGTACACCAGGTACATCTTTCCAGATAGTTACAGAACTTGCGTTTAAGCAATAGGCTAAAATTGCAGCTGTATAATCAGAACCTTCACGGCCTAAAGTGGTTGTGAAATTATTGTCATCGCTTCCTAAAAAGCCTTGGGTGATGTTCAATTTTTTTCTATCTACCAATTCAGAAATATTCTCATGGGTCTTATCCCAATTCACGGTAGTATCTCTATAACTGGCATCCGTCTTGATTAAATGACGAACATCCAACCAATTATTCTTTATACCTATTTCATTTAAGTATGCACTTATAATCGTGGTAGAAACAAATTCGCCATACCCTACCACTTGGTCATATACAAAATTATAGTTGGGTGATTTGTTCCACGTTAGAAACCCTTGAACCTCATCAAAAAGCAGTTTTACTTTTTTATAAATAGCATGGGTATCATTCAAGAACAAGTCGGCTATAATAGTATAGTGGTACTGAACTACTTCATTAATAACTGCCGGCAAAGCCTTTTTATCCTCAAAATATGCATTGACAATAGCTTCCATAGCATTGGTCGTTTTACCCATGGCAGATACCACGACCAATGTATTATCATGGCCTACTTCTTGTAAAACCTTAACCAGATTTTTTACACCATTGGCATCTTTGACCGATGCGCCACCAAATTTAAAAACTCTCATTGATCGTTACTTTTATTTTTAATCCCTAGAAAGGAAAAATAATCATTTTTAATTATAGAACTGGTCCAAACTTTTTGGATTGAAGCGAAAATCAGCTGTTTTTTGCCCGTTTGAAGAATTTTGGACCCGTTCATAGTTATAGGCTCTGTAAATAGGTTTTCATTCCCTTTTCATCTAGCTGAACCACATCCCAATCACGCATTACATTTGCTCCTTTGCTCTGATAGAACTTGATAGCCGGTTCGTTCCAATCCAACACCTCCCAGCTAATTCTTTTTACACCTAATTCAGCACTGTATTTTATAACTTCGGTCAATAAGGCCGTGCCTAAGCCACTACCTCTCATTTGTTCGGTAACAATAAGGTCTTCCAAATGTATTACAGGCCCCTTCCAAGTTGAATAGCGTGGATATACCAATGCCATTCCTACTAAAGAATCATTAGCCTCTGCTACAAAACAATGAAAGCGTTTAGTATCGCCAAAACCATCTTTCACCAAGTTTTTAACAGTTACTTCTACAGCATTCCCTTCTTTTTCAAAAAGCGCTAATTCTTTAATCAATTGTAATACTTGCGACATATCTGTCGTTATAGCCTCACGAATATTATATTCCATAATTGTTACAAATAAAACACAAAGTTATAAATTTAAAAAATGAATCCTTAGCGAAAACGTTATAGTTTCACAAAATATGCGATATTTGTGCACAAAACCACATCTAAAATAGTATGACCAAAAAAAACACCACCTTAGGTGAGTTCATAATTGAAAACCAAGGTTCATTTCAGTATTCATCAGGAGAACTTTCAAAGTTGATCAATGCTATTCGACTTGCTGCAAAAGTGGTAAACCATGAAGTTAACAAAGCGGGACTCATTGATATTATAGGTGCTGCAGGCGATACAAATATTCAAGGTGAAGATCAACAAAAATTAGATGTACTTGCCAATGATAGGTTTATACAGACCCTTAAAAATCGTGAAATTGTTTGTGGTATAGCTTCAGAGGAAGAAGATGATTTTATTAGTATCAATAGTAATGATAATCAGCATCAAAACAAATATGTAGTATTAATCGATCCTTTAGATGGTTCGTCGAATATTGATGTAAATGTATCTGTTGGTACCATCTTTTCGATCTATCGCAGAGTTACACCTCTGGGCACACCTGTAACACTAGAAGATTTTCTTCAATCAGGGGATCAGCAAGTAGCTGCGGGCTATGTTGTTTATGGTACCTCGACCATGCTAGTATATACCACTGGTGATGGCGTAAACGGTTTTACCTTAAACCCTGCCATTGGCACATTCTATCTTTCGCACCCCAATATGCAGTTTCCTGAAACTGGAAAAATATATTCTGTGAACGAAGGTAATTATGTACATTTTCCACAAGGTGTAAAAGATTATATCAAATATTGTCAAAAAGAAGAAGGTGATCGCCCCTATACGTCAAGATATATTGGCTCATTAGTATCTGATTTTCATCGTAATATGATAAAAGGGGGTATTTATATGTACCCGAAAAGCAGTATGGCCTCTGAAGGCAAGCTTCGCTTACTGTACGAATGTAATCCTATGGCTTTTATCGCCGAACAAGCTAACGGAAGGGCAAGCAATGGCAAACAACGCATTATGGAACTAAAACCTACCGAACTGCACCAACGTGTTCCTTTTTTCTGCGGAAGTAGAAAAATGGTAGAAAAGGCTGAAGAGTTTATGAAGTAGAAATTGGTTGATGGTTGATGGTTGATGGTTGATGGTTGATGGAAAATATTTTTTTCAACTCATAAACAAATAAACCCATAAACTTTTTTAAAATTAATTAGAACAGTCTTTTTTATTTAGTGCCTGGTCGGGAATAGACAATTTTCATGAAAAGAACTATTTTTGATGAGAATTCAACTTTCTTTTTTAGAGGTGATGCCATAGCATCGGGCGATTTAAAAAAAAGTTGGCGTATCGCAAAAAGAGACTTTTCTGAATTTGTGGTATTTCCGACCAGACACTATTTAGAATCGCCCATAACATTAATAACAAAAGAAAGCTGCCTTTTTAGACAGCTTTCTGAGCAAACAAACTAATTCAAGAAAACAATTGAAGATGCCCTCTTTACTTTTTTGAAAAGTATTTATTGCAACGAAGTTTCACCTTCGTTGGGGTTATATACGTAATTAAATGTATAATGTCTTCCACTGTTAGGATTAGAGCTATCTTGGTCTAGGTAGTAACTTAGAATTTCAACTTTCGCATATTTACCATCACGAGTTCTGAATACTAATATTTTACCAGGAATTGCTGAAATGATATTAGTTTGAGGATTGTAGTTATACCATCCGTTATCACTTCCTGTTGGGACTGCAAAAGAAGCATCGACATCTTGTGTAAACGTTAATCCGTCAGCTGTAGCAACACTAGCAAATGTTCCTGAAGCAATTGTAGCGCCAGCATTACCGTTACGAGTTGGCTCATCTGCTGTTCCTGTAACTGTGCCTCCATTTACAGCAATAGTAGTTCCTCTAAAGGCAATATCCCAATCTGTATCACTTGTTGTTTGCATTCCTGTTTCAAAGTTGAACTTTGCAAATTCTCCACCAATTGGTTGACCTTGCCCTCCTGTTTGAGGTGCAGCAAGATTTACTACTTGCTCAGATTGCACAGGGTCTGGCTGTTGAGTGTCGTCATCATCACTACTACAAGATGTAAATCCTATAAATAGTGCACTTGTTGCGATGGCTTTAATTGTGTTCATTGTTTTCATTCTGATTGTATTTAAATATTAAAATTGATAATTGATTTTTACGTATCCTTGAATCCCAGGCAGAGCGGGAATGTTTTCATCTCTATAATCGAGTAGGTTATTTGCACCTACTTGTACGTTGAAGTCTTTGGAAAATGTTTTGCTAGCTGCAATATTCGTTGTTATATATCCGTCAATAAAACTGTTGTCATAGCTATCGATCAAACCATTTCCGTTAGTATCAAATTGAGCATATTTACTACGATAAAGAAGTCTAAGATTTACGTTCGCTTTTACTTTAGGGATATTATAAAACACTTTAAAGTTAGCGTTGTGCCGTGAGCGGTTGACAAGTCCAAAATAATCTTTCTTTTCAACCGCCACGGTCTGGTTTGTTTGTGGCTCACGCACAAATACTTCACCGTTTTCAACAAGTTGTTCTTTTGTTTTATCAAATGCATATAGCAATTGATAACCTGCATTGATGTTTAAATTTTCATTGATTTTATAGCCTGCATTTACCTCTAATCCCGTGGTGTATATTTCATCAAAATTAACGTAGCTAAATACATTTTGCCCATTGGTTTTTCTAGCTATAATTCGAGTATCAATAAGATTTTTGAAATCATTTCTAAAGAGATTTAGTTCTGTATTCCATTTACCTTTTTTGTAAGTTATCCCTAAGTTATATCCTATAGAACTTTCTGCTTCCAATGGATTATCTAATTCACTAGTTGAAACAACTACATCCAATATTTGTCCTTGTGCTTGAAGTTCTTGTAACTTATCTATTGCAACATTGTAACCCAATACAGTATATCCTACTGCTGAGTTTGTAAAATCAAAATAGAGTTGTCTAAAATCTGGTGCTTTAAAACCATAGCCTACAGAACCTTTTAAAGCGATGGCATCAGTTAGTTTGTAACGTAATGCAAGTTTAGGGCTGAATTGGTTGCTGTATTCGGAATGATTATCAAAACGACCACCAACAATTATATTTAATTTTTCAACAGGATTCACATCATACTGCGCATATAAATATTGAGAATTGAAGGTTACTTTCTCATCAAAGAACGTTCTATCTAATTCATCATATTGAAACCCTAATCCTGCTGTAATTGTTCCTGCTTTCGCAAAAGTGTAATTACCACGAACTTCTGGTCGTAATAACTTTTGGTCAAAATCACTATCACTTAGTACTTCATCTGAAATTGGGTTAGCTAGGCGCTCATTAGCTGTATAGTTTGTATAATACAACTCATAATCCACATCAAATTTATCGTTCCACTTATGGTCTAATCTAAGATGTGCATTCCATTCTTGTTCCTTTGTATCTCCTTCAAAAACAGTATCATCAAAAGTAAATCCAGCTTCCTGTGTTTGGTCATAAAAACGTAGTGATGAAAATAATGAGAGATTATTATTAAAATCATAAAAGACTCTTCCGTTAAGGGTATAATTTTCAAAAGGATTTACCGTCTGCCCTTCTACATCTGGATTGAGGTCGTAGCCTTCACTAGAAAATCGATTTGCAAAAAAGCCATATCTAAATTTCTTTATGCGCTGCTTTATATCTAGGTTAATATCTTGTTGTGTAAAGCTTCCTATGCGATAGGATACATTACCTTCTAACGTTTCGGTTTTAGGTTTTTCAGTAATAATATTAATGACACCACCTAATGCTTCAGAACCATACAAACTACTTGATGGCCCTTTTACAACTTCGATTTGTTTAATATTTCCAACGGTAAGCCTACTTAAATCAAAATTACCAGCACTGCGGCCTACAAGAGGTACACCATCTATTAGAATAAGAATATAATCCGAAGCAATTCCTTGGATTTGGACACCTTCAAAACCGCTCTCATCTGAAACTGTAATAATTCCTGTTTGCTCATTTAGAATAATAGTTCCAGACTGAATAATTTTCTTTTTATGAATTAATGTCACGGGTAAAGGTAAAGACGAAAGTTGGCGAGCAGTACGGGTCGCAGTGAGTATAACTTCACTCAAATTTGTGGTTTTAATAGTGTCTTTTGTAGTTTCTTGAGAAAATAATTTTCTAAAAGGAATAACTATTAAAAGACAGATAATCAATTTGTTGAGACCCATGTTACTTAGAATGATTCTTAATAAGGTGCGAATATATAAACTATTCTTATTTAGAACAAATAAAAATAGTTATCTTTGTCGAGTACTTTAAAATCAAAATACCATACAATGAAAACAACATTTTCCACTCTATTTTTACTTTTAGTAGTATTTACAGCTACTGCGCAAGACAAACAAAAACAAGATGCTAAAGCCATAAAAAAAATGTGCGGGTGTTAT
>QILY01000114.1 GCA_003232155.1 Maribacter sp. | reverse complement strand
CCCTGAATACTGAATCGATAAGACGTTACATCATCTATTGGGTCAGTTCTTAGAAACAGGCAACAGACAGATCCTGAAATATTATCAAGTAGCATATCAATATTTTCACGTTTAAAATATTGACGTGATGCTCCAGTTATCCGTGATGTGTTTTGATCCTGGTCGAGTGACTTTTGCGAAAAAGGTACGGGCAGTTCGATATTGATAACTTCATTAGCCATGTGAATCACCGTAATTGTTATAGTGTTTTTCGAGTCAAGGCCATGGCTCATTGTTTTTCGAGTCAAGGCCATGGCTCATTGTAATACGGTCTTATCTCAAATACTAAAACTTGTACCGAGTTATGAATTCGAGACGTTCCTTTCGAACCGTATCTCGTTAGTCACGGTTCGTGGTCCTGAGCATATGTCTTTGAGAAAGATTTCTTTGCGTGTCGGTTTGCGGCTTTTCACAAAGCCGACTATAGTTAAAGGTTGTTAGTACATGTTTATATCGCTGTTTGTTGGGATAATGTAGATAATGTATTATCGTAACCGGTTGGAATTAAACAGGGTTTCTCTGGAAATATTAAAAAATCTACTGCATTCCATCAGTAAAAATCGACCAATTTTATTGGCTAGTGAATTTTAAAAGAGTATCCGTTTTTTTTAGTAATCGTTCCTTATTAATTGCCTTGCCCTTGAGCCTTGGTTATGTCAGGGGGTAATATTAGCCCTTATTGTGAATGCATTTACTGAATTTAACCTTATGCTTATTATTGGAATTTATTGTTTGAGTATTCTTGCAGGAGCTGCTTCATTTGTACCTGGTGGTATTCCTCTAAAGAATAAGTGAGTAATCAATTAGATATACCAATCTAGTATAGTATATCAATTATCATACCAAGAGAGGTTGTATTGAACCTATCTGTTATCATTAAGCTTATACGACCTCATCAATATGTCAAAAATCTCTTTGTATTTTTGCCACTTTTTTTTGCATTAAAAATTACAAATACGGAGCTGTTATTCAATACATTTGTTGCTTTTATTGCTTTTTCAATCTCAGCCAGTGCTATTTATATCCTCAATGATTATCATGATATTGAAGAAGACAAACAGCACCCCAGGAAAAAGAAACGCCCATTACCCTCTGGTGCTATTAGTAAATCTCAAGCAATCATTATTATGGTACTCTTGTTTATAGCTGGATTCACCCTGATAAGCACTCTTTCTACTAAAGCAGCTGTTATTCTTCTAGCCTATGTCATTATGAATATCGCTTATAGTTTCTATCTCAAATATATCGCAATTTTGGATATTACCATCATTGCTATTGGTTTCGTCTTACGTCTTTTTGTAGGCTCCGCAGTGACCGATATCCATCTTTCAATGTGGATTGTCATCATGACCTTTCTTTTAGCACTTTTTATGGCTTTGGCCAAGCGTCGGGATGATGTCCTGATTTATTTGGACACAGGGAAAAAAATGCGTAAAGTCATTGATGGTTATAACTTGCAATTTTTAGATGGGGCAATGATGATCATGGCCTCTGTCGTTATTGTGGCATATACCATCTATACCACTTCTTCAGAGGTTGTTGAGCGAGTGCAGAGTGACTATCTCTATCTGACTGCTCTTTTTGTTATATTAGGTATTATGCGTTATTTACAAATTGCTTTTGTTGAAAAAGACAGTGGTTCTCCGACACGAATTATGTTGAAAGACCATTTTATACAATTGACATTATTAGGCTGGATAACATCCTTTGCCTGGATTATTTACTAATGCTTGTCTCTAAATATAGCCTCTTTGCTCTTATTTTGACAGGTTTTAATCTGCTTTTTCAGTATTTCAGCTTTCTTCTCTACTCTGATGTTGCGTCACTTTATGTTGCTATGTTCTTTGGTACATTAGCAGGCTTGGTCACAAAATACATTCTGGATAAAAATATATCTTTTGCCATACCCCAACAGATAAGGCAGATGATGCCAAAAAGTTTCTGCTTTATTCATTTATGGGCATCTTTACAACGATTATCTTTTGGGGAACTGAAATTACCTTTAATGCAATGTTCCAAAGCCCTTATGCAAAATATCTAGGTGCTATCATTGGACCCTGTATTGGCTATATTATCAAATACTTTCTGGATAAAAAATATGTCTTTATCCATAATGAGGTAACGAATTTATGAGCCTCTTAAGTTGGGGGAAATACCCCAAAATTAAGAACACTGTTTTCCGGTTTGAAAAAGAGGAAATTCTCAAACCAATTATTAAAACATATCGTTCTATTATCCCTTATGGGAATGGCAGAAGTTACGGTGATAGCGCCTTAAGCGATATCGTTATTCATATGAGACCGCATGATTATTTTATTAATTTTGATGAACAAAAAGGGCTATTGCATGTACAATCTGGAGTGCTTCTTTCTGAAATCTTAGAGTCCTTTGTTCCCAGAGGCTGGTTTCTTAAAATTACGCCAGGCACCAAACTAATCACAGTGGGCGGTGCAATTGCTTCCGATGTTCACGGAAAAAACCATCATGTTGAAGGTTGTTTCAGTGAATGTGTTCAGGAATTTGAAATAATGCTCGCAGATGGGCAAGTGACTACTTGCTCTAAGGAAAGTACACCTGAACTATTCAAAGCCACCTGTGGTGGGATGGGACTCACAGGGATAATTCTAAATGCAAAAATCTATTTAAAAAAAATAAACTCTCAATTCATTGACCAAACAACGATTAAAACAAAAAATTTGAAAGAAACCTTTGATGCCTTTGAGGAATATAAAAAGTCACCTTATTCTGTTGCTTGGATTGACTGTCTGGCTAAGGGTAATAACATTGGCAGATGTTTGCTTATGGTTGGAGACTTTAGAGATGATGGCCAATTAGACTACTCCCATCAAAGTAATCTCTCTGTCCCTTTTGACTTTCCTTCTATTACTTTAAATAGCTGGTGTGTTCGCTCTTTTAACTGGCTTTACTATAAAAAAGTAAAGCAACGAGTATCTAAACAAAAAGTGGATATCGATACGTTTTTCTATCCATTAGATGCCATTCAGCATTGGAATAGAATCTATGGTAAAAAAGGTTTTACCCAGTATCAGTGTATTCTACCTAAAGAATCCAGTTATGAGGGATTGAAAGAAATTTTGGAAATAATCTCTGATTCAGGCAAAGGTTCTTTTCTAGCCGTATTAAAGCTTTATGGTAAAGCCAATGATAATTATCTTTCATTCCCTATGGAAGGATATAGTCTGGCCTTGGATTTTAAGATGGATAAAGGTCTTTTTGAATTATTGGATAAGTTGGATAAAATTGTTCTTCAGTATACGGGACGTATTTACCTAACCAAAGATGTAAGGGTTAACAAAGAAACTTTTGAGCAGGGCTACCCACAGATAGAAACATTTAGACAGTACAGAAAAGATCATAATATGGATAAAAAGTTTCAGTCACTACAATCACAACGAGTTGAGATATAAAGATGAGTTACATATTAATTATTGGTGCCAGAAGTGATATAGCCAAGGCAACTGCTAGAGAGTATGCCAAACATGGTTATGATCTCTATTTAGCTGCGAGGAATGCCAATGAGCTGGAAGAGTTTGCCAATGATGTAATGGTCAGAAGTCAGAGAGTAGTCAAAACAATCGAATTGGATATTCTGAATTACGATAGCCACCCTTCTTTTTATGAACAATTTGAAGAAAGCCCATTAGGAGTCATTTGTGCTGTGGGGTATTTAGGAGAACAATCAAAATCTCAAACAGATTTTAATGAGGCAAAACAGATTATTAATACTAATTATACAGGTGTAGTCAGTTTGCTGAATAATATTGCCAATGATTTTGAAAAAAGAAAAAGTGGCTTTATTGTTGGTATTAGTTCTGTTGCTGGAGATAGGGGGCGTAAGAGTAATTACATCTATGGCTCTGCTAAAGCAGCTCTTACCGCATATCTTTCAGGCCTTAGAAATCGACTTTATGCCTCTCAAGTGCATGTTATGACAGTAAAGCCCGGCTTTGTAGCAACAAAAATGACAAAAGATATGGACTTGCCTGAGAAATTAACTGCTCAGCCTAGAGAAGTAGCAGAAGCCATCTATAAAGCTCAGCAAAAGAATAAAAGTATACTATATACTAAATGGATGTGGCGTTGGATTATGTTGATTATTCGAAATATTCCAGAATGGAAATTCAAGGGAATGAGTATATGAATGATTTTATAAAGGGTATTTTAGATGAAAAAAATAATCACTTTATATTTATTCTGTTAGCAGCGACACTAATCTTCATTGCAACATATTCTTATGTTGGAGTTCCAACCCGTCCTGGCCTCGATCCGTCATATCAATTTGCCTTTAACTATTTTTTTGCAAATAATGTTCAAATAGGAAAGGAGGTACTTTTTTCTTTTGGACCCTTGGGGTTTTTACTTTGGCCAGAACCCATTGGAAAAAATCTTTATATTGCATATTTAGTAAGTGGAGTCTTCCTTTTTTTATTTATCTTTCTCTCTTTGTATCTAAATAGTATATCCAAACAAAAAACAAATACATTTTCATTTTTCATAATCATATTTATGACATTTTTTATTGCTTCGCAAATAGGAATACATAACCTACTAATTTTTATCCCAGTAATCCTATTAATATTACACAAAATTAAGGGCAATGTTTTTTATCTTATTTTTGCAAGCATGTTTGTTGGTCTTGCTTTTATGGTTAAAGCATCAGCGGGAATAATAGGGTTGTCGATTTTATTTTCTTATTGGGTGCTTACTTATTTTGAGGTTAAAAAAATTACATTTTTCTTAATCTCTTCCATAACCATGATCTTAACATTTCTATTGATTTGGTTTTTATTGTATCAAAATTTATCTGGTATTATAGATTATTTAATAGCTACACTTGAATTATCTAGGGGAAATTCAAGTGCAATGACAATAAACCCTTCTAATAACTGGTGGCTTTTTGCGCTCTTCTTCTTTTCTTATTCTATTTTACCATTTATTTTAAAAGAGAATAACATCTTTTTCTTGTACTCTCTTATGATGGTACCAACTGTAGTATTTTTTAAATATGCATTTGCTAGAGCTGATTCTTGGCATATAGTATATTTTCTGATTTTTTTAGGACAATTTTTGTATCTAGTTTTAATAATATCTACAGATATTAAAAAGAAGCATGTAATTTTATCAACTATTATCTTCATCTTATTTGTTTTATTTACCCCTGGTAACCCAAACTTAGGAGCTGCTAAAAGATTTTTTATACCAATTGCTAATAATTTATCAAATAAACCATTTGTAACATTTGAAGTTTCTCATAATAATTTAGTGAAAGAGTCCAATGTGCTTCTTAAGAAAATCAATCTTGAGAAAGAAGTTCTTGAGATCATTCAACAGAATACTATTGATATATATCCTTGGGAAGCATCTTATGTTGCAGCTAATATGCTTAATTGGAAGTCTAGACCTGTTTTTCAATCATATATTACTTATACACCTTATTTAGATATGAAAAATGCAGATTTTTATAGCTCAACAAAAAGTTCTTACTTTATATTATGGATCAAAAAGCATTGGGGAGGAGAAGTTGGAAGTATAGATGGACGTTATCTATTAAATGATGAACCTCTAACACTTTATCAAATCTTAAAACATTATAAACCCGTATATGAGACTACAAATATTTTATTGCTAAAAAAATCAGAACATGAACTTTTAGGAGATCCTGCTGTTACGCAAGAAAGTACTCATCAATGGGATACATGGATTGAAATACCGAATAATACATTGATGAACAGTATACATAGAGCAAAAGTGAATATAGAGAGAACTTTGTTTCAAAAAATAAAGAAATTGTTATATAAAGAATTTGAAGTTTATATAACATATAAATTTGAAAATGGTGAAGAAAAAAAGTATAGAATTGTTGTTGATAACGCAAAAAATGGCCTTTGGATAAACCCTTTTCAAAATAAACTATTAGATTATGACTGGAGCAATAAGGTGATAGCAATCAAATTTACTCATTCTAGAGGTGACTATTTCAAAAATATAATTAATATAAAGTGGGAATCAATAAAAATAAATGCCTCGTCAGAGGGACTATAAATTAGATTGTGTATCGTAAGCGGTTAACGACGTACTTTCCCGTCACACCTTAATCTGCTTATTTTTCAAATACCCCGGCAATAGCACTTCATAGTCTTCAGCCGTTTTTGCTTTGGGTAGTTCTGCAAAGAGATGCCGGAGATAAGCATAAGGCTCAAGACCGTTTGCTTTTGTTGTTTCAATTAATGAGTA
>QILY01000151.1 GCA_003232155.1 Maribacter sp. | reverse complement strand
TCATAAGGAACTAATCCTCCAAATATTGTTCTGCCTCGCATTGAAGGTCTAGAATATTCTAATGTTACATCTGTTAGTCCAATTGTTTGGCTTATTTTCTGAGAAGTACTTGGTTGCGGTGTTATAATTTGTGCATTCACGCTAAATGCAATTGAAGCTACAAATAGTAATAGGATAATTTTTTTCATAATATAATAGTTTTAAATGTTAAATGTGTTTTGTTTTCATGACGCAAATATGAAACTGCTCCTGTTCTTACAAAATTTTAATCTGCGAATGTACCTTATTGCTCTGCTAAAGAATATTTGTAAATTTGAACTATGAGTCCACTCCGAAAACAGACGGTTTTCACAAAAAGAGTTATTTTTAGATAAGATTTTCATTTTTTGAGATTCGGTGATGCCTGATAATCAGATAATTGAAGAAAATTAATAGACGTCAAAATTTTCTATTGAGGTCTTACCGTGCCGTATTCTAGCTATCACAAGGCTTATACTAATTCATTTTTTACTAAATACTCTGCGATTTGCACGGCATTAGTGGCTGCCCCTTTTCGTAAATTGTCTGATACAATCCACATATTCAAGGTGTTTTTTTGAGTTTCATCCCTTCGAATACGACCTACAAAAACCTCATCTTTATCATGCGCGTAGATTGGCATTGGGTAGGTATTGGTGTCTGGGTTGTCTTGTACCGTAACACCAGGGGTATCATTCAATAATTGGCGAACGGCATTTAGCTCAAAATCATTTTCGAACTCAACATTTACTGATTCGGAATGCCCACCTGAGGTAGGAATACGAACAGCGGTTGCAGAAATGGAAAACGTTCTGTCATCTAATATTTTTTGAGGCTCACGAGCCAATTTCATTTCTTCTTTAGTATAGCCATTCTCTAAGAATACATCACAATGGGGCAAAGCATTTCCACTAATGGGGTATGGGTATGCCATTTCGCCTTGTATTCCTGCCATTTCATTTTCTAATTGCTGAACAGCTTTTACTCCTGTACCTGAAACAGATTGGTAGGTTGAAATCACTACACGCTTCATTTTGTACTTTTCATGCAATGGTGCCAAAGCCATTACCAATTGTATAGTAGAACAATTAGGATTGGCGATAATCTTATCTTCGGAAGTCAATACATTTGCGTTAATTTCTGGAACAACTAATTTTTTGGTGGCATCCATACGCCAAGCAGACGAATTATCAATGACTGTTGTACCTACTTCAGCAAATTTTGGCACCCATTCAACAGAGATATCACCGCCTGCAGAAAAAAAAGCAATATCTGGTTGCGCATCTATAGCATCAGATAAACCTATAACAGTATGCTCTTCTCCTTTATAAGATAGTTTTTTGCCTACTGAACGTTCAGAAGCAACCAATAACAATTCAGTTATTGGAAAATTCCGTTCAGACAATACCTTTAACATCACTTCGCCTACCATTCCAGTGGCACCGACTACGGCTACTTTCATTTAAATTTATTTTGAGGAACAAAGGTATATGAAGCCATAGTATTGTACAAGGAAATAAAATGATATATATAAAAATATAACAAATTGTTTTAAATACAACAATATGCTAAAAAAGATATGACAAGGTCTTTGCGAGGTACGAAGCAAACTGTTTGTTTTAATGTCTATTAGATTACTTTGTTATGACAAAAACTTATAATTGTACTATAAAAAAGAACCGTCAACTAGTGTCGTATCATGCCTCAAATGGTGGATAAGTCGCAGTTATTTTTTGAATTTTGCGAAATGATAAAAAATAAGCATAGCCGTGGCTACTCGAGTCTTTTTATGATGGGTAAAAACGAAAAAGAGCAAGACTTGGGGCGTCTTTTTATGCTTGACTTGACACTAGGTTTGCGTTACCTAATTGACGGTTTTAAATTAAACTACAAGTGCAGCGGTAGTACCCTTAATTTAAGATACTGTATTATTTATTTTTTCAGTGAATCACGAATCTCAGCAAGCAATTCTTCTACAGTTGGCCCTGCTGGTGCTGCTTCTGGCTCCGGAGCTTTTGTTTTGTTATAAGCTTTAACGATGAGGAACATAACGAAACCAACAATTAAAAGGTTTATAATTGTATTTACCCAAGCTCCCCATGCAATTACTGCCCCACCAGCTTCTTTAGCTGCTGCTAAGGTTGCATATTCGTTACCATCCATGGCAATATGTAAATCTTCAAAATTTATTCCCCCAGCAAAATAACCCACAAAAGGCATCGCTATATTGTCAACAAATCCTTTAATTACGCCACCGAGTGCTCCGGCAATGATTACAGCAACGGCAAAGTCTATAACGTTGCCCGTCATAATGAAATTCTTAAATTCTTTTAACATGATATTAGTGTTTTAGTTGGTTAAACCCGGATTATGCATTAGAAAATCTATTCCGGTCCTAAACAGCTTCAAACCGGTCACTCCGTTGAGTTTTTTGATTTAACCATAGCGCTGCTATGCTGAAATCAATAAAACTCCCTGATTCATTGCTGTTTAGAACCTCATAACGAAGTTCTAATGCATAATCCGGGTTAAATAATATAAATCAATGCTATGCAATGTAGTGAAAAAAAGTTTTTATAACGAAATGTTAATTGGCAATTTAATCTTCAATAATTACTCTCTTGATGCGCTGAGAGATGCCCGTCAAGAGCTCATAAGAAATAGTTTGGGCGTTCGATGCAAATTCTTCTGCTGATAATTCATTGCCAAAAATGATGATCTCATCTCCTTCTTTACAATCAATAGTAGTGATATCGATCATAATCATATCCATACATACGTTGCCAATAATTAGTGCTTTTTGGCCATTTACTTGTACGTGGGTTTTTCCGTTGCCGTAAATTCTTCCTATACCATCTGCATGCCCTATAGGTAATGTTGCAATAACCTTATATCCATCCGCAATGTAGCCTCTATTATACCCTACACTTTCCCCAGGTTCTAGTTTGTGTATTTGAGAGATGATAGTTTTTAATTGGGCAACGGGTTTTAGTTCTGCATCTATTTTTGCTTCGTTTCCAAATCCGTAAAGTCCAATACCACTGCGCACCATATCAAATTGTGCATTGGGGTAATTGATAATGCCAGAGGTATTTAAGATGTGTCGAAAAGGAGTATATCCTAGTACATTATCTAACTGCAATCCTGTTTTAGTAAAAGTGGCTATCTGTGTTTGGGTGAATTCTTCTTCCTGTAAATCATCGGACGCAGCTAAATGTGAAAAGATGGAAATCACTTTTATTTCATTTCTTTCTTGCAATTGCTGTGAAATAAAATCTATATCATTTTCTAAAAAACCCAATCGGTTTAGACCTGTATTAAATTTAAGATGTACAGGGTAGCCTTTTTGACCGTATTTTTTGGCAACATCTAAGAACTCACGTAATATTTTTTGGGAGTAGATGCTGGGTTCGAGACAACGTTCGATCAATTCATCAAAATTCACAGGTTGTGGGTGTAAAACCAAAATAGGCGTGGTAATGCCAGCATCTCTTAACTGTACGCCTTCTTTCACATAGGCCACGGCAAAATAGTCTATTCCTAAGCTTTCTAGTTTTTGGGCTATTTTTACGGTATCACTTCCGTAAGCGAAAGCTTTTACTACTCCTAAAAATTTTGTTTTTGGTTGTAACCTTGAACGTAAATATCGGTAGTTATGCTCTAGGGCCTTTAGATCGATCTCTAGAACGGTTTCTAGGGCTTTAGCCATTGCTCTTCTTCTTCTTAATTATGGTAACTTCTTCAGATTCCACTTTCATATTTTTTACCTTTTCTTTGAGCATGGCCTTGTAAAAAGCAGCACGACTTAAAGGCTCATATTCTTCAGTTTCTCCTAACATGACCAAATCATCATTATCCGATTTTCTAAAACTGTAGCTTGCTAAGTTTCCTGTACGGGTGCAAATGGCGTGTACCTTGGTTACATATTCAGCGGTTGCCATTAAAGCGGGCATAGGGCCAAAGGGGGTTCCTTTAAAATCCATATCAAGTCCGGCAACCACTACACGAACCCCTTTATTGGCAAGATCATTACAAACAGTTATAATTTCATCATCGAAAAATTGGGCTTCATCAATACCTACTACATCACAAGTATCACCCAAAATTCTAATATTTGCGGCTGAGGGTACTGAAGTTGAACGAATTTCATTAGCATCGTGTGAGACTACCATATCTTCATGGTAACGCGTATCGACCATGGGTTTGAAAATCTCGACTTTTTGCTTTGCAAATTGGGCCCGTTTTAATCTACGGATCAATTCCTCGGTTTTACCAGAAAACATTGAGCCGCAGATAACTTCTATCCAGCCGAATTGTTCTTTATGATTAACGGTGTTTTCGAGAAACATTTTGTAATTTTAGAGGGTATTTGAAATTTATTATTGAATTTTTTATAAACTATTTATAATCTAGAACAAGGCAAAAATTTAAAGGATAGCAGAGTTATCGCTTAAATTTTTAACAAAGTTATGCGCAAAAAGAGATATAAAAAAACAATTGATACATTTTATAATAGTCTCTTATACCTATTTTGATTGTAAAATGAATCATAGAAAACGAAGTTGCTTTTTTATTCTATGCCGCTGTGATTGATTTACATGGCCTAAGCTACGGAAATAACGAACAAGAAAGTAGAACGAAAAATGAACGGGCTTGAATGGGTCATTTTATGATCATATTGGTAATAGACGAAAATAAGAGGTTTTTTCGTTCTTCTAGTAAGAACGATTAAAATCTGTAGATAAAGATATTCCTTTTTCAGAAAGGATAAAATAATAGATATGAAGAGAAAATTGAAAGAGGAGCTAAGAAAATTGGCTACGGATATAATAACTTCTAGAGATATCGAAAGTATAGCCGACATTTATGAGTCTGCAAAGAACCTGTATGAAAAATTAGCGGTACTCAAATTCATTGATGAAAAATTAAATGATATTGAGATTGATGTTTCTAGCAATGTTATTGCCAATAAGTTTGAGAAGATGGCGAATTCAGTACTAGAGGCTAATACGGCAGTTCCTGAGAATAATCCGCATAATGAGGATATTATTATTCCAGGTATGGATACCATAAAAGATATGGTCTCTGAAATGCCAAGTGATGGCAGTGTTGAGAATGTATTGGCCGATTTTTTAGGAAAACCCGATTTACTAAAGAATGATAAAGAGCTTTTTATGCCTGTCAAAGAAAATGGGGTTAAAAAGAAAACCACAACGAAATCACTTAACGATAAACTCAATGGGAAAGAGATAAAAGTAGATTTGAACAATCGTCTTGCCTTTGTAAAACACTTATTTAACGGAAGCACAGAAGATTACAATCGCGTGTTATCACAATTGAGTACCATTGATACTGAAGAACGCTCCATTTCATTTATTGAAAATATGGTCAAGCCCGATTATAATAATTGGGAAGGAAGAGAAGAATATGTCGAAAGGTTTATGGCATTGATTGAACGACGATTCTCGTAAAAATTAATTTATGCCCAAATTTGTTAGCATTTATTACCTTGTCGACTATTAAAAGAAACATTCATCTTATGCAGATCAAGAAAATAGTCTATTACATTGCCACGGGAGCTTTAACCGCTATAATGATTTACTCTGTTCAAATGTATTTACGAAATCCAGAGGCAGTAGCTGGTTATTTTAAAAATTTTAGCTATCCGAGCTATCTGGTATATCCGTTGGCGACAGCAAAAATATTAGGTCTGGTTGCCATTTGGGGCAATTTTTCAAGATCACTGAAAGAATGGGCCTATGCAGGTTTCTTTTTTGATATCACCTTAGCTTTTACAGCACATATGGTTGCTAAAGATGGGGGAGAGCTATTTGCTATAATCGCTTTTATTTCTTTAATGACCTCTTATTTTCTTGGGAAACAAGTACGACCTTAATTCATAGCAATGGGGAAATTATATTTGGTTCCGACGCCCATAGGCAATTTGGAAGATATGACTTTGCGGGCCATTCGTATTCTAAAAGAAGCAGATATTGTTCTTGCGGAAGATAC
>QILY01000075.1 GCA_003232155.1 Maribacter sp. | reverse complement strand
TCTCTAAAGAAACCTACAATAATCAATATGACACCGTAGCCTAATGAGTTACCAATACCATCCAAAAAAGATCTCCATGGTCCGTTTGCTAAAGCAAATGCTTCAAAACGCCCCATGATAATACAATTGGTAATAATTAAACCAACAAAAGCACCTAGTGTTTTACTCAATTCATAGGCAAATGCCTTCAGCACCTGATCTACAATAATTACCAAAGTAGCAACAACGATCAGTTGTACGATAATTCGAATTTTTGATGGAATAATGTTTCGCATCAATGAGATAACCACGTTACCTACACCTAAAACGAACACAACTGCAACTGACATTACTATGGAAGCCTCTAGCTCAGCAGTAATTGCGAGTGCAGAACATATACCCAATACCTGAATGGTGATAGGGTTGTCATCTGCTAATGGGTCTAAAATTAGACTTGTATCTTTTTTTGAAAGTAGTGCCATACTTTTATTTAACTCTTATGGTTTCTAAATAGTCTTTGTACAAATTAACGCTCACTTTAATCATTGCTGAAACACCATCACCGGTAATTGTAGCACCAGCTAAAGCATCAACTTCATTATCATCTTTAATAGCGTTCAAGGGGTCATTATTTCCTTTTGCCACTTTGATACCTACATACCGCGTTCCGTTTAAGATAGTTTCACCAGTAAAATCATCCATAAAATAACGTTGCTTGATATTGGCTCCCAAACCTGGAGTTTCGGCTTTATGGTCAAAATAAACACCTTGCACCGTCATAGTATCATCTAAGGCTACAAAACCCGAAATAGCATCCCACAAACCTTTACCGTACATCGGAATGATATAAAATTTCTTACCCTCTTTTTCACCAATAAATACTGGAAGTTTTGGTGTTTCCCCTTTTTTGATAGCTGATAATTGTTTCTTTAAATCTATCAGATACGCTTCGTCATTTTTGGTGATATTATCACCTTCGATAACCAATTGCTCTTTGATATAGGTTGTGAATTCGGCTTCTACTCTATCTGTTGGTATAAAATTCACGTTAGATTCGTCATTATCATTTACACCCATAGCGTAAAGAATATTCTGCTGCTTTTCAAAACGTTCATTCTCTCTGATCGTGGGCAAAAAAAACATTGCTAAGAAAGCTAAAATAGAGCCTACCACAACAACCATAACCGCTGCGAAAGCAATTGTATACGTATTACTATCTTTATTAACTGCCATAATTAAACTGTTTCTGCTTTTAATTCTTTTGCCGCACTATCAGTATCAGATGGTATAATAGTAACGTTCTTTAATCGATTCATTCTACGTTTTACATTACCACGAACTATATAATGATCTATGGTCGGTGCAAAAACGTTCATTAATAAGATAGCTAAGAAAACGCCTTCAGGGTATGCTGGGTTGAATACCCGTATCATCACCGAAATGAATCCTATAAAAAAGCCGTAGAACCATTTTCCTTTATTGGTCTGTGCTCCCGTAACAGGATCTGTTGCCATGTAGACAATACCAAAAGCCAGTCCACCAACAATTAAGTGTTTCCAGAAATCAAAACTCATTAACCCATAGAACTTGCTTGTTTCAGCTACCCAGCCCCATTCTACTACTTGATTAAAGAAAAGTCCCATTACCAATGAACCGATAACAGCACTTAACATAATTCGCCAGCTCGCTATTTTTGAGAAAATCAAGAACAAACCTCCTAAAAGAATTAAGAATGTTGGCGTTTCACCTATTGAACCCGGAATGAACCCGAAGAACATATCTGAAATCGAATACGCCATTTCAGAACCTTTATTTTGTGCCAAATACCCTAGAATAGTTTCACCAGAAATGGCATCGGGCCCTCCTGCTCTTTCAACTGCGCCGTGTACCCATACCTTATCACCACTCATCCAAGTAGGGTAGGCGAAGAAAAGAAATGCCCTAATGGTCAAAGCAGGGTTTAATATGTTCATTCCTGTACCCCCAAAAACTTCTTTGCCAATAACTACACCAAAAACAATGGCTACAGCTAACATCCAAAGTGGCGTATCTATAGGAACAATTAAAGGCACTAACATACCTGTTACCAAATACCCTTCTTCAACTTCATGACCTTTGATTACGGCAAAAATAAACTCTACAAGAAGACCTACACCATAGGAAACAGCTACAATGGGAAGTACTTTGATAATACCGATCCATAAATTATCCCAAGTAAGAAAATGTTCCATTACAGCAAAATTCTCTGGAAAGCCATTTATTGCGGAAAAATGTTGATAACCCGTATTGAACATCGAGAATATTAAAACGGGCACCATTGCCATAATCACCGTATTCATGGTACGTTTTAAATCATCTGCAGAACGCACATGAGATCCAGAACGGGTAACCTCATCAGGTGCATATAAGAATGTATGAATGGCATTAAAGGCAGGAGCCATTTTAGTGCCTTTATACTTTTGCTTAATCTCGTGTAATTTTCCTTTTAAGCCCATCTTTATCCTATTTCTTTTTGTAATAAATCCAATCCTTCACGAATAATTTGCTGATGTGGTTGTTTAGATACACATATAAATTCTGTCAATGAAAAATCTTCAGGTGCTACTTCATACAAACCTAACTGTTCCATCTCATCTAGATCTTTCACCATACAGGCTTTTAATAATTGCATGGGGAAAATATCTAACGGAAAAACTTGCTCATATTGCCCTGTTAGTACAAATGCTCTATGTTCACCATTCGTATTTGTAGTAAGATCGTATTTTTTGTTGGGCTGCATCCATGAGAATGTCAATGCCCTTGTATTTGATATTTTATTAAAAATTGGTTTGCTCCATCCGAAGAACTCATAATCATCACCTTCAGGAATCGCAGTCACTGTGTTATTATAAAAACCTAAGTGCCCTTCAGGGCTCGATTTAGAGCCTGTAAGTACATCGCCATTAATTACTCTAAAATTTTCAGTATTTACGCCACTTGCATATAAAAATGCAGAAATCTCCGTTCCTATTTTTGTGGTATAATATTTTGGTGTTTTTACCGATGAGCCTACCAAAGCAATAGTACGCTCCGCATTAAACTTACCTGTCAACAACAACTCACCAATAATTATCAAATCTTGTGGAGATACTGTCCAAACCAACTCTCCTTTATTGATGGGGTCAATTTTATTGATCTGTGTACCTATCAAACCTGCTGGGTGAGGCCCTGATACTTTATGTAATTCAATTCCGTTAAGTCTTGCTAAAGGTGAATCTACAGATTTACCAACAGACACATGGACTTTACCAGGAGTCAATTTGCCCAGAGCTGTTATTGCTGCTTGAAGCTCGTTTTCTTTTCCTTGTAATACATAATCTAAATCTGCATTCAAAGGCGCGGTCACATAACCTGAAACAAATATTGCCTTTGGTGTTGTATTCGGATCAGCAATTACATCATAAGGTCTTTGCTTTATAAAAGGCCATGTGCCTGATTTCAACAAATATGTTTTTATCTCGGTCGCCGATGCCTTATCGACATCTAGCTTTGCATGTTCTAAATAATTTTGTTCTTTATCGGCCAAGATCTTCAAGCTGAGTATTCGCCTTCTTGCGCCTCTTTCTATCTCAACCAGTTCACCGCTCACAGGAGACACAAAAAGCATATCTTCCTTTTCTTTGTTGTAAAAAAGAGCTTCACCGGCTTTTACCTCAGCACCTTGTTTAACTAACATTTTAGGGGTTATTCCGTGAAAATCTTGAAGATTGATTGCGTAAACATTACTTAAAACAGCTTTTGAAGTAGATCGCTCGGCTTCACCGACTAATTTTATGTTTAAGCCTTTTTTAATTCGGATGTCTTTAGACATATACTTGTAGACCTTAAGGTTATCGAAATTTGGTGCAAATTTAACACTAAAACGATAGTTTTCATAGTGAACTTGTTTGAAATTTTTATTTTACCTGCAAAAATCACATTTTGCGCCCTAATTTCTTCTTTTTTTGGCTTCGTGGCCAAGGCTATGCAGTGAACTTGTCTTGATTTTTTCTATTTCCTGAAAAATGGCTCAAATAAGTTGATTATTATCTAGAAATATAGCAGTATACCGAGCTTAATTTTTAAGGTATGCTTTTTGTTTATCTTTGTTTAAAATTTAGTATATAAATGCATATAAGTCTTAAACAGATTGTACTGCTTCTTATTATGCCTACGCTATTTGCGCAGGTTCAAGAAGAAGTAGATCCGCCTGAGAATATAAAATCAATTATTTTCAAAGGACCGACCGAAGACCAATTTCCGATAGTCACAATAGGGGAATCTATTTTTTTAGAGTTTGATGATATTCTTGCCAATGAACAAGATTATTACTATAAAATTGTACACTGCGATTATGACTGGACAGTATCACAACTTCTAAAATCACAGTATCTAAACGGTGTAGATAATCAACGTATTATAGATTACGAAAACAGTTACACTACGCTTCAACCGTATTCCAATTATAGATTAACCATACCCAATTCAAATTTTCGCTTAAAAGTAAGTGGCAATTATGTATTGGAAATTTATAATAGTAGCTACGAACTTCAATTTTCAAGAAGATTTGTAGTATTTAAAGATATTGTACAGATAGGTGCTACTGTAAAACGTTCTCGCGATTTTGAATTTTTAAATACCAAACAAGTCGTTCAATTTAATATCAACCCAGCAGGCTTTCAATTGATCAATCCTAAAAAAGAAGTGAAAATTGCTATTTTGCAAAACCATCATTGGCCAACAGCACTATATAATATTAAACCCCAATTTACTATAGGAAGCGAACTGGTATATAGATATGATACTGAAACCAGTTTCTTTGGCGGCAATGAATTTTTGAATTTTGACACTAAAGACCTGCGAGCTCCTACTTCGGTCATTTCACATATTGAACTTAATGATATTTATAGCCACCATTTGTTCAAAGACCGCTATCGAAACGAAAAAGCATATACCTTTTATCCTGATATTAATGGTGACTTTGTAATTCGAACACTACAAGGCGATGACATATCACGTGAAGCAGAATACACAAACCTGCATTTTAGCCTTCCGTATACCGATAAGATAGGTTTAGATGCGGTTTATGTTTATGGAAAGTACAACAACTATGGGTTTACCGATGAAAATAAAATGATCTACAATGAGGCTAATGGCATGATGGAAGCCATTATAAAAATGAAGCAAGGTTTCTACAATTATAAATACGTTATTAAACGGGATAATGGTGAAATTGAATTAAATACCATTTCTGGCAATTTTCATTTTACTGAAAACAATTACCTTATACTGGTATACTATCGCGATTTTGGTGATATGTACGATAGCATTATCGGAGTAGGTTCTACTAACTCTAGAAATATCAGTAATTAATGTATATTTAATCCTTATTCAGGTTTAGATGACAGACCATAAACCGACCAAGATCCTAAAAAGACGTTTTAAATTAAATTACAGAGGAACACAATGTCTTAACCCGGAAGCTTTGCCCGCAACCTAATTTCTAAGCTACCGTTTTTCATATTTTTCTTCCTTCCGCTCTTTGCCTTGTTCATTTTTTTGATATATATCAGAAAAAATTATACTTATACCGATAATTTAGTCTTTAGTTTTCATAATCGGTCATTGTTATCTATATTGCTGATTATTAGTAATTTAATTGATAGTATTTTTGACATTTTTAGTAGTTGGTTCTTTATGTTGATTTTTTCAATTCACTTGTATAAATCAATGCGAAAGTTCTACGAACATGGCAGGTTTAAAACTATTGTTAAATACATTTTTCTCAATACTATTTTTTTTATTTTAGCATTGTTCTCAATAGTACTCCTTATTATGGGAAGCGTTTTTACTTATTAAATCAAAAATGATATGACAACACAAGTTACCAAAGGCATAAAAGTATCGGTCAATACCACTTTTGAAGGCACGTTTTTTAAGAACTATAAAATGCACTTTGCATTTGGTTACACTATTACCATAGAGAACCAAAGTAAAGACTCTGTTCAATTAACTTCACGTCATTGGGAAATTTTTGATGCTTTGAACGAGTTGGA
>QILY01000162.1 GCA_003232155.1 Maribacter sp. | reverse complement strand
GTGTAACTTATAGTAGCATTGGTATTTATACCATTAACTACTGCAGGGTTTGTAATGCCTGTATCGAATAGGGTTTGGGCAATCTCTCTTTCAGTTCGGTTTAATGAGAAGTCTAATCTACTTCCTCCAAAATTATAGCCTATTCCAGCTGAAATTCCTTCTAAATCCCCAATAGTACTTTCATCTTTATATGGACTTCCTTCAAAACGATATCCGCCGCGTAAACTGACTTGTTTTATTCTAAATTCTCCGCCAAGTCTTAGTGAAGTGACCGTTCCTAGTTGTGTGTTGATATCACCATTTACTATATCAAAATTTGGATCATTAGGACCTAGTCTGGCTTGCGACATGTCTTGATAGCCATAATCAAAGCTTAAGAGTCCGTTCTTACCAAAAATAAGAGCTAAACTGCCAGTAAGTTTTGCAGGCGTTTTCACGGTATAGCTTTGAAATAGATTGACCACACCAAAGTTGATGAAATTAATATTTTCATCTGCCAAATCAGAATCAATACGCTGAGCTAAGTTATCAGCTAATCGGTACCATGTGGGTGATTGATAGCTGGCACCTATTCGAACTATATCATTCAATTTTACGATAGCACCTAAACCCAATGAAAAGCCAGAGCCTTCAGTATGTAAACGATTGTCAAAAGTGGTGCGTTGAATTTCTGAATCGGGATCATAGCCTGTTTCAGTAAATTCATCTAATCTATCGTACAGTACATTATGAAAGTTCAATGAAGCCCCTAAATACAACTTTTCTTTATACTGTGATGATGCATTTAAAGTGAACTTACTATTGTAGCCAGAGGTAATTCTGAGAAAATTTTGATTTACACTGGTATAGCTTGCATTACTGTTGTAGACGGTATTGTTGTCATCTGTAGTAGCAGGGTTAATAATACCCCCAAAATACCCTAAAAATGCTTGTTGGTCTGCAAAGCCTTGATTAGCTCCTATATCCAAATAGGCATCTTCTATAAACTCTCCATCTTGAAGAATAATATCACCAAACGGCACACCTTGCGCAAAATCTAAAAAATAATTATCTATTCCTTGATTGCTAGTACCCGAGGCAGTGAACTGATCATCAAAGTTTTCAACTACATCATAGTTGAAAGCGATCGCAAATTTATTCCAACCTGAATCTTGACCAGTACTTTTGAAAACCAATACTCCTCCTGCTTGATTAATATCTAAATCCCTTGACTCAGAACCTGTTGTATTGCCACCATAGTCAATGGTGTTGGAACGATTGTACCTTGTACCGGAAACAGTAAAAAGATTGTTGTTGAATACTGCCGAACCCGCCGGGTTTACACTTAAGGCCGATAAATCCCCGCCAAGAGCTCCAAAAGCCCCACCCATTGATTGAAAACGCGCTGTTCCCTGTAAATTTTCTGTGCTATAACGTAAAGCATCGTTAATGTTTTGTGCATTTGTAATTGCACATACCAATACCACTATGAAAGGTAAATATCTTTTCATCTTAAAAAAATTTAGAATATGTTTTGCTAATTTTTATCGAATTATCGTCTGCCTCTACTACCGCCTCTAGAGGAAGACCTGCTTCCGCCAGATGATCTACTACTTCCGCCAGAAGATCTAAAAGAGCCTGAACTTCTTGATGATGAACTCCTTGAACCTCTGTAGCTTCCACTACTTCTAGAGCTTCTTGGTGCAGAACTTCTGTATGAGCTTCTCCTACTAGAGTTTCGAGATGTTGCGCTACTTCTTGTACGGCTGCCAGAGCCCCTGTATGCTGATGTTCTTGGTGAAGTTGATCTTGCGCTTCTGACCCCAGAAGATGTGCCACTTCTATAGCCACTACTACGAGGTGTAGTACTTCTGTAAGATTGGTTGCCTCTTGAAGAGCTGTTATATCTAGGTGTAGCACGTGTGCTTCTACTGGTTCTGTAGGCTTGGTTTCTATCAACACCTACTGTTCTTCTTGCTGTAGAACCACTTCTATAATTTCTTGAACCTCTTGTAGCAGTACCTCTATTTAGGCTAGATCTACCATTATTAGTTCTAAATCTTGAACTGGCACCTCTTGCTGAAGATGATCTTAAATTTGACCTTCCGCGTAATGCTGTTCTTGACCTAGTGTTGGCAATAGCGTTTCGATTGTAGAAACCACGTCTTCCTCTATTGTATGCAAAACCTCTATTTCCGAAACCGTTACCGAATCCAAATCCATATGGTGGACAATAAAACCCGCCATTATAGCCTCCAAATCCATAACCGAATCCTCCAAATCCAAAGCCACCAAATCTATTTGCAAATCCGAAGCGCCCAAAACCTCCATATGGATAACCAAATCCTCCGAAACCTCCGAAACCGAATCCACCATATCCAAATCCTCCAAATCCTCCAAATCCTCCAAATCCTCCAAATCCGAAACCTCCAAATCCTCCAAAACCGAATCCACCCCAGCCATTGTCATATATATTGACATTTACATTTGTAGGATTGTCGCCCCACGCCGGGTTGCCATTATAGTCATTTTCTGAACCGTCATAGTAACTTAATTGCGATGCGTCAATACTATCATTTTGTATCCCACTTGTATACGAATCGACATCAATAAAGATTTCATTTTCCGAAATTTGACTGTACTGTTTTGCTCTTAATCCAAAATAATCAGCATAGACATTTGATTCATTTTGTTTGGAAATATTGTTCGTATACGGATTTTTTTCAATAACTCGAGTGTTATTACTACCGTATATACCATCATTATCATAATAAGAAGCTTGCTGGTACGAACCGCATGAAACTACTAAAAAGCCAACTACTACAAATAAGATTGCAGAGCGAAATCTTTGGAGGGGTGGTGATTGTATCATCGTTGTAATTTTAATTGTTGAACATAGTAAAAATAGTTAGTTTTACCGAACTATTTTGCTAACACTAACACAAGTTTTGTGCCAAACTACATATATGGGTAAAAATTTAACGAAGAGAAGTGAAGATTATTCTAAATGGTACAATGAACTTGTTGTAAAGGCCGATTTGGCTGAAAATTCAGGTGTTCGTGGTTGTATGGTGATTAAACCGTACGGATATGCAATTTGGGAGAAAATGCAGGCTGAATTAGATAGAATGTTCAAAGAAACTGGTCATGAAAATGCCTATTTTCCATTGTTTATACCAAAATCATATTTGAGTAAAGAAGCTAGCCATATTGAAGGGTTCGCAAAAGAATGTGCAGTAGTTACCCATTATCGATTGAAGAATGCTGAAGATGGAAGCGGTCTTATTGTAGACCCTGATGCAAAGTTGGAAGAAGAGCTTATTATACGACCTACTTCTGAAACCATAATATGGGAGAGCTATAGAAAATGGATTCAATCATATAGAGATTTACCTTTATTGATTAACCAATGGGCGAATGTAGTACGTTGGGAAATGCGTACGCGTCTTTTTTTGCGTACGGCAGAGTTTTTATGGCAAGAGGGCCATACGGCACATGCTACTGAAAAAGAAGCGATTGAAGAAGCTGAACAGATGATGAACATATATGCTGAATTTGCAGAAAAGCATATGGCCATGCCTGTAATCAAAGGGTTAAAAACAGAAAGTGAGCGTTTTGCCGGGGCTATTGAGACCTATTGTATTGAGGCTTTAATGCAAGACGGAAAGGCTTTGCAGGCCGGTACCTCACACTTTTTAGGGCAAAATTTCGCAAAAGCCTTTGATGTGAAATTCGCGAATAAAGAAGGAAAGAAAGAGTACGTATGGGCTACCTCATGGGGAGTGTCTACAAGATTAATGGGTGCTTTGGTTATGACCCATAGTGATGATAATGGCTTGGTGCTGCCCCCAAAATTGGCACCAATACAAGTAGTAATTGTTCCTATTTATAAAGGATTAGATCAGTTAGATGTGATTTCAGAAAAAGTCAATCCTTTGGTGAAGGAGTTGAGGTCTAAAGGCATATCGGTCAAGTATGATGATAGAGATACCCATAAACCTGGTTTTAAGTTCAATGCATATGAATTGAAAGGAGTGCCAGTGCGTTTAGCCATTGGTCAGCGTGATATGGAAAACGGGACTTATGAGGTTGCCCGTAGAGATACGCTAGAAAAAGAAACGGTGGCTATGGATGATGTGGTTGCTAAAATTGAGTTTTTGTTAGCCGATATTCAGAAGAATATATATCAAAAAGCATTGGACCATAGGACTGAACATATTACATCAGTAGATTCATACGATGAATTTAAAACAGTTTTAGAAAATAAAGGTGGGTTTATTTCAGCTCATTGGGATGGAACCATCGAAACCGAAGACAAGATAAAAGAGGAGACCAAAGCTACCATACGTTGTATTCCTATTGATGTTGCAGCCGAAGAAGGAGCTTGTATGGTGACCGGAAAACCGTCATCACATCGTGTGCTTTTTGCCAAAGCATATTAAAAGATTTAAAAAATAATATGTAGGTGTTGCGATAGTAAAAAATAATTGTATTTTTGCATCCGCAATTGTGCAAAGCAAGGGTCCGTTCGTCTAGGGGTTAGGACGCCAGGTTTTCATCCTGGTAACAGGGGTTCGATTCCCCTACGGACTACAAAAGAATTCAATGTTTGAATTCGGAATCGGCTTAACGGCCCGTTCGTCTAGGGGTTAGGACGCTAGGTTTTCATCCTGGTAACAGGGGTTCGATTCCCCTATGGGCTACCAAAGTACTAGGATTAACATCCTTAAAACATAACAAAAAAAGTAAAATGGCAAATCACAAGTCAGCATTAAAGAGAATCAGAAGAAACGAAGCGGTACGTTTACGTAACAGATACCAACATAAGACAATGCGTAATGCCTTGAAAAAATTGCGTGATGAAGAAAAGAAGAAAGATGCAGAAGCTTTATTGCCAAGTGTTGTAAGTATGATCGATCGTTTGGCTAAACGTAATATCATTCATAACAACAAAGCAGCAAACTTAAAAAGTAAATTGGCGAAGCACATAGCTTCTTTATAAGCCTATTACTTTTTTAAAATATATAAATGCCCTTACGGTAACGTGAGGGCATTTTTTTGTTTTAAATTTATTTAGTCGAGCCTTCTTTTTTTCTATATCGTTATAATCAAGGCTTATCGCTCCGCTATCAAATCTGCCTTACCGATGAACATCGATATCCTTTAACGTGCGGTGCCACAGAACTACGACCTCGAAACCATGGCCAAAGGGATTTCAAGACTCCCGCAATATTCAATTGACCTGAACGGTCCCTGTGTAAAACGCCCTAAAACATCAGACCAAGGTATGGGGAAGCATTTTATGAAGAGTTCGACCGACATGAACACAGTATAAAACGAACAGAGCATTTTAAAAAGCTCTATACGTGGTGGTACAATCAAAAATTCAAAGTATATTTATGGACAACACAACCAAATCAAAAATAAGCGGACACTTACCAAAACGCCCCGCTCGCTTTATACAGAGGCCGTTAGCAAACATATTGAAACGCATAGTAACATTCTTCTGTTATATTCGTCTTCCTTGTACTTACCATTATCAGATGAGAAAAAGAGTATTTAAAATTATCAAAGTAATCTTAATTCTTTTACTTGTTAGTACAACTGTAATTACAATTGCCATTTTATGGCCACTACCAAAAATTGAAGTCCCTAAGAACCATCACACCATTCTCATAAAATCAGTTAACATTATTGACGTTCAATCAGGAGAAATTTGGAATAACCAAGATGTTTTTATCGAGGGGAATAGAATTAAAACTATTGGTAGTACTGGAACTTTAAAGGTAAATCAACCATCCTTTGTAATCAACGCCAAAGGGAAGTATCTAATGCCTGGACTATGGGATATGCACTCCCACTCCACGCAACATTCAGAATGGCTTCATCACCCACTTTATATTGCAAATGGAGTAACAGGAATAAGGGATATGTCTGGACAACTTAATAAAAAAGATAGTTATTGGGCAGGTGTCAAAGAACGTGTACAATGGAATAAAGATTTGAATAGAGACGGTAGAGTTACGCCAAGATACATCTTACAAAGTAGTTATCAAATGGATGGAAAATCTTCTGTGCCAAATGGTTTTCCAGAATTTTTTAAACT
>QILY01000057.1 GCA_003232155.1 Maribacter sp. | reverse complement strand
GAAAAAAAGGTGATTACCCAGGGGTATGCGCATCAAATACAATTGATTTTTATTCAAAAAACTGTCCAAACCCTAATATATTACTTCATATTTAATACCTAATTTTGACTATCATTTTCATTTTTTTATCTCAATAGCAGCTCAAGCACAAAATGCATCTAAAGAAGTTAAAGTTGAAACTATTGAAATGACAATAGTAATTGTTGCTACTAATAAAGAGGTGAAGTTAGACAAGTTCAAAAATTCAAGAATAAAGAAAGCATTGGCCTTTAAAACTAAAAGAGATAGCGCTAAGATGGCTTAATTTAGTATTCGCCCAATGCATTTTTTAAAATAGCCCAAACATTATCACGAACAATTTTTTGTCCCTCAGCAGTAGGGTGTATACCATCCTCTAAATTCAATTCAGGAATACCCGCAACATTTTCTAATAAAAAAGGAATTAAACCAACATCATTTTTTTGGGCAAGATCAGGAAAAATTTTTCGGAATTCTCTAGTATAGGCTTGCCCCATATTCGGAGGAATCTGCATTCCGGCTATAATAATTTTGCATTCAGCATTTTTCTCTTTGACCAAATCAATAATAGCCTGTAAATTATTTCGGGTTTCTTCAAGTGGAATACCTCGTAATCCATCATTCGCTCCTAATTCAAGTACAAATACATCTATTTTTTGGTTTAATACCCATGATAAACGGTTGAGTCCGCCAGATGTAGTTTCCCCGCTTAAACCTGAATTGATGGTAGTATATTTTAATTGCAATGCATCTAACTTATCCTGAATTAGTGCAGGAAAGGCTTCCTCGATATCCAAGCCATAGCCAGCAGTTAAGCTGTTGCCAAAAAATAGGATTACTTTTTCATCTACACTTGTAATAGTTTCAGAAACTTGTTCTATAGTTTTTTCTGATATATTTTCTGTTTCTTTTTTCGTATTACCAAGACATGATATAATGAGAAGAAACACTAAAAAATAACTAAACTTTAAGAAGTTGCGCATAATGATGTGGTATATATATCAGAATCATTTCCTTATTTTGCAATTTGCTATAAGAAATAAAGAATTATGACAAAGATATTAAACGTTCACAATCTAGGAAAGACCTATGTGAGCGGTTCAAGAAAATTAACGGTATTAGATGATATTTCATTTGATGTTGATGCCGGAGCTACTTTTTCAATCGTAGGCCCTTCAGGAAGTGGAAAAACAACTTTACTCGGACTATGTGCAGGTTTGGATAAGGCTGATTCAGGAACGGTTGAACTTTGTGGTACTACCATAGAGACCTTGAATGAAGATGAACGGGCACTATTACGTAATTTAAAAGTCGGATTCATTTTTCAAGACTTTCAATTGCTGCCCACTTTGACCGCTCTTGAAAATGTAAGTGTCCCCCTAGAATTACAGGGAGCAAAAAATGCGCGGGAAATTGCTATAGAACTATTGCAAAAAGTTGGTTTGGCGGATCGTTCGCACCATTACCCATCACAGCTTTCAGGGGGCGAACAACAACGTGTGGCACTGGCAAGGGCCTTTTCAAACAAACCATCGATATTATTTGCTGACGAGCCTACCGGAAACCTTGATGAGGAAACAGGCGAAAAAGTTGTACAGCTACTTTTTGAATTGAATAAAGAAACAGGTACAACCCTGATAATTGTTACCCACGATTTAGATTTGGCCAAACGTACCCAGCATATTTTACGACTTAAAGGGGGCAAAATTTTGACGAACCAAGCCATGAATGTATCGTGAGTGACCGCCCTATTACATCTAAAGCTGATTTAAACTGGGTGCTGAAAATGGCTTGGCGTGATGGTAGAGCCAGTGGAAAACGCCTATTGCTCTTCATGGCATCCATCATATTGGGTATTGCTGCCCTGGTCTCTATACAATCGTTCAGTAAAAATTTAAAAGAAAATATTGCCCTACAATCAAAATCGCTCATGGGTGCCGATTATATTATTGATACCAATCAAATCCCTACGGAAAGAGTCCAAACAATTATTGATTCGTTAGGTGCCGATGCTCAAGAGGTCAGTTTTGCATCAATGGCCGCTTTTCCAAAAAACGGAGCTGCTAAATTGGTTCAAGTACGTGGTATAACAAGTAAATTTCCTTTTTATGGAGAATTGGAGACCGAACCTAGGTCTGCTGCCAGTACGTATCATAAATCTGACAAGGCCTTGGTAGATGGCACTTTGATGTTACAATATGGACTAAAACCAGGTGATAGTATAAAAGTGGGAAACAGTACGTTTGCTATTGGGGGAATTTTAAAATCGGTTCCGGGCAGCTCTGCGCTTTCAGCATCATTTGCTCCTACTGTTCTGCTTCCTTATAACCAAATTGAGGGCACGGGACTTTTACAATTGGGCAGCCGATTGGATTATAACTATTATTTTAAGAATGATCAGGAAATTGATTTAAAAGAACTGAATGAAACTTTGGACCCTATCCTTAATGCAGAAAATGCTGATCTAGATACCCATATCAGTACTAGTGAGCGTTTGGGGCGTACTTATGAAAATTTCAGCAAGTTTTTGAATTTAGTTGCCTTTATAGCCTTGTTATTGGGTTGTGTAGGTATTGCCAGCTCAGTATATATTTATATTAAGGAAAAATTACGTGCAGTAGCTATACTCAAATGTATTGGCGCTACCCGTAAACAAACATTTTTGATATACTTGATTCAAATTGCAGGCATGGGTCTTGTTGGTGGGCTAATTGGTACGATATTGGGTTTGGTGCTGCAACAGTCTTTTCCGGTATTGCTCCAAGATTTTTTACCATTTACAGTTGAGCTATCAATTGATATACAACCTATTTTAACAGGTTTGTTACTAGGGGTTTTCATGTCGGTTTTATTTGCTTTGTTGCCTTTGATGGGTACATGGTACGTATCTCCTTTACAAGTATTACGAATACAAGAAGGACCTTTAGCTCCCCGAAAAACAATTCTGGGTATTCTGGCCGGCATTCTTCTCTTTATTTTTGGTTTTTCATTTTGGCTTTTGCGCGATTGGCGTTATGCCTTGTCATTTGTAATGGCAATTTTGGTTACATTCTCCGTTCTTTCCGGCATAGCGGCCTTATTTATGAAAATGGTGAAAAAGTTCTTTCCCTCTTCATGGGGCTTTTGCGCACGTCAGAGCTTATTGAACCTTTTCAGGCCCAATAACCAGACAATGACTTTATTATTGGCTATAGGGGTTGGTAGTTTTTTGATCAGCACATTATACTTTACAAAGGATATGTTGTTGGCAAAAGCTAGTTTAGAGAATAGTTCTGATAATCCTAATATTATATTGATGGATGTACAAACGGATCAAAAAGAAGCTGTAATCAACTCGATCGCATCTACAGGACTCAAAATATTAGATAACATACCTATTATTACTATGCGAGTTGCCAATATTAAGGGAATTCCCGTCAATACAATTCGAAAAGATACCACAAGTGCTATAAAAAAATGGGTTTTAAATCATGAATTCCGAGTAACCTACAGAGATTCTTTATTACCTACTGAAAAGTTGATTTCTGGTGAGTTTATTAAAAAAATACCTTCAGAAGGTTTGGTGCCCATATCCTTGTCCGATAATCTAGCTCGTGATGCTGGGGTTATAGTTGGTGATACCTTGAGTTTTAACGTACAGGGTGTTTTAATGAAAGCTATAGTAGGTAGTATTCGTCAGATAGACTGGGCGCGCATGCGCATGAATTTTAATATGGTCTTTCCTTTGGGTGTATTAGAAAGTGCTCCACAATTTCATGTGCTTTCTACCAATTCTCCCAATGTAAAGACTTCAGCGAAGTTGCAACGTGAATTGGTACGTGAGTTTCCCAATGTTTCAGTTTTAGATTTACGACAGGTATTGTTACTTGTTCAAGGCATTCTGAATAAAATTTCTTGGGTTATTAATTTTATGGCTTTTTTCAGCATTCTTACAGGTATTATTGTGTTGATAGGCTCAGTTCGTACCAGTAAATATCAACGTATAAAAGAGAGCGTTTTACTACGTACTCTTGGCGCTAAAAACAATCAGATTTTAAAGATAACAGCCTTGGAGTATTTGTATTTAGGGGTGTTGGGTAGTGGTATTGGAATACTCCTCTCATTAGTCAGTAGCCAATTATTGGCTTGGTTTGTTTTTGATAGCCCTTTTGCTCCTTCGTGGATACCATTTTTGATTTTATTGCCCGGCATTACAGTTATAGTTCTCTTGATAGGATTGGGTAATAGTAGAAGTGTTTTGAATAGTCCGCCTTTGCAGATTTTGCGAAAAGAAGGGGTATAATTTGTATAGCCCCCCTATATTTTAATAATTATACAGTTTTATTTGTAACAATGCTCAAATTTATACGTCTATATTGACAGGCTAATTAATTAATAAAAAAAATCAAAATGAAAAAAGTGTATTTTTTAGTAGCATCATTTCTTACTTTCATGAGTTGTAACGAAAAAACGGAAGAAGCAGCTAACAAAATGGAGAAAATACCTGGTATTGTTCTAGAGAACATGGATACCAGTATTAGCCCCAAAGAAGATTTTTACAATTATGTAAATGGGAATTGGATGAAAAATACCGAAATTCCTGCAGATAGATCCAGTTGGGGCGGATTTTCGGTACTTCGTAAATCTACCGATAATGACGTGCTCGAAATTTTGGCAAAAGCAAAAGCCAGCGGTAATTATACAGCAGATACGGATCAAGCAAAAGCTTTAGCCATATTTGACACGAAGTTAGATACAATAGCTAGGGATAAAGCTGGTATTACTCCCCTTAAACCTGCTTTAAATGAGATTGCCGGAATCAAAAATTTAGCAGACCTACAAACTGTTATAGCAACCAACCCTTCAGTTTCAACACCATTTATTAATATAGGAGCTGGTGCAGATTTAAACAATAGTGCTATGAATGCAGTTTATATGGGCGCTAATGGTTTAGGTTTGCCAGATCGTGATTATTATCTAGAACAAGATGAAAAATCAAAAGAGATACGTGAGGAATATAAAAAACATATATCACGTATGTTGCAAATGTTAGGTGATAGTGAAGCTGATTCAAAAGCTGCGGCCACTAAAATTTTAGCAATGGAAACAGTGTTGGCCGAACCTAGACTTGATAAAGTAGAAAGTCGTGATGCGCGTAATTTTAATAACCCTCGTAGCATTGCCGAAGCTGATGAATTATTGTCAAGTATCGATTTGAAAAAGATAATAACTGATTTAGGAATCACTAAAAAATTCGATACACTTATTGTAACACAACTTAGATATACGAAAGCACTTGATACTTTTTTAAAGGAAACTTCAATAGAGGATATTAAAACATTGATACGCTGGGATACTTTTAATTCCGCATCCGGACAATTAACAACTGAAGTAGAAACAGCGAATTGGGAGTTTTACAGCAAATATTTGAGAGGGTCAGAACAACAACGCCCAGCAGATGAAAGAGCACTTGCTACTGTAAATAATACCGTTGGTGAAGCTTTGGGGCAATTATATGTAGATGCTAAGTTTCCGCCAGAAGCGAAGACCAAAGCTGAAAAAATGATAGCCAATGTAATTGATGCGTATAAAGAACGTATCAAGAAGTTAGATTGGATGGGTGAGGAGACCAAAACCAAAGCTATTGAAAAGTTGGATAAGTTTACTGTGAAAATAGCTTACCCTAATAAATGGGAAGATTATTCAACTATGGAAGTATCCGCTGATAAATCATATTTTGAGAATAGGATCGCAATAAGAAAATGGGGTCAGCTCAAAAATTATTCAGAGATAGGAGAGCCAGTTGATAAGACTGAATGGGGTATGTCTCCACAAACGGTAAATGCCTATTTCAACCCATTGAATAATGAGATTGTATTTCCTGCAGCAATTTTACAACCTCCTTTCTATAATTATACGGCCGATGAAGCTGTAAATTATGGTGGAATCGGAGCTGTGATCGGCCATGAAATATCACATGCTTTTGATGATAGTGGTGCGCGTTTTGATTCTGATGGAAACTTGAAAAATTGGTGGACAGATGAAGATTTAGCCGCTTTTACAGAAAGAGGAGATGCTTTAGCTACACAATATGATGCATTAGAAGTTTTAGATAGCGTGTATGTAAACGGAAAATTTACACTTGGTGAAAATATTGGGGATTTAGGGGGCATACTTGGCGCTTATGATGGTCTTCAAAAATATTTTGCTGAAAATGGAAGACCTGAAGATATTGATGGCTTTACAGCTGAACAGCGTTTCTTTATGTCATGGGCCACTGTTTGGAGAACTAAGAGTAGAGATGAAGCCTTAAGAACCCAAATTAAAACAGATCCGCATTCTCCTGGAATGATA
>QILY01000011.1 GCA_003232155.1 Maribacter sp. | reverse complement strand
CGTAGCTTTTGTAATTTTAGTACATGAGCGGAAATTACAAGTTCCACAGTAAATAATCCCCGCTTTTGGCAAACGTGGTGGAGCAGAGCAATTTCAAATACTGAATTATGACCAAAGAAGTTTGATAGACTTGGTACGGCAAAACGCCTGCAAAATATAGGTTATACCTATAATGTAAGGGGGTGGCTTAAAGGGATTAACAATACCGCTTCTTTAGGTAACGACAACGACCTGTTTGGCTTTAAAATTAATTATAACGACCCTAATGCTGGTACGGCGCTCTTTAACGGAAACATCAGTCAAACGAGTTGGAAAAACAGCTAATACAGATAATAGTCTTAAAACGTATTCCTATGCGTACGTAGGCGTTAAAAAGAACTGAGACCAATACGGCTACATGGCTCTAGAAAGTTATTGCGAGTGAAAGTTCGCTCTGTTCTTTTATCTTTTAGTTAATTAATGCGAATCAAGGGTTCAAAACTAATACTGATTATCAACAGGTCGCAATTGTGATTGCGGCAGTTTTGGAAGCGGTAAAGTCACAACTTGCTGATTTTTAGCAATACTTGAAATCCAACCCTTGATTCGCATTATTAACAAAATACGTGTTATTAACAAGAAAAAAAGAAGCAAGAAAAGAAATCCCATCATCATAATCATTATTTTTTTAACTAAACTACCATCGGCTAAAGACCGATGGGTTTGGGTTTCGCCTAAAGGCGACTAAAGTTACTCGACCGTGGTGAACTCTCCATCCTCCTTTTCGTTACCACCTTGATTTTCGATGTACTCCATTATCATTTCGTCAGTAATATTTCCAGATGTAGCCACGAAATACCCCCTACCCCAAAGGTGACGACCCCAAAAAAGACGGGAAATCTGTTTGTTCTCCTGCATCAATTTGTACGAACTCTTGCCTTTCAGGTATTGAACTAATTTCGACACCGCCAAATGAGAAGGTACCGAAACGAAAAGATGCACATGATCTTTCGAAACATGACCTTTCAAAATCTCAACATCATTGCCCTTGCAAATCTCGCGAACAAGTTCACGGACTCGATTACCAACCTTGCCGCCCAAAACCTTTTTCCTATATTTGGTTATCCAAACTATATGGCACTTATAATCATAGGTGGTATGGGATGTCTTTCGATAATTTTGCATAACACAAAAACATAAAACTAAAGTCTTCGCCTAAAGGCGAGGGATTTAACCCCAGAAGGATACATTAAATATTTCTGTTTGCTAATCTAAAGGTGCCGAGCAAGAAATATAGAATAATAACCACGGTGAGAGCTGTGGTTTTTTACGCATAAGCCTTAGCCTTGGCAGCCAGTAGAAAAGCATCGAATAGGGCGAACAAGTGGTTCATAAAGGAATATATCTGATGTAAAATTGAACAAAAGAGTGCAGTTCACCGTTTTCTTATAATAGATAACTAAAAAAAACGTTCTTGTTTCTATACATATTCTTAAGAAAAAGAATGTACAATAAACGCTTTAAAAATATGATTTTTTAAGACGTTTGTTAAAACCAAATTAGATGAAACCTACTTATTTAACTGTGCTATTTGCATGGGTGCTATTTTCTTGCGCATCCTTAAAACAAAGGCAATTTAAAGAGACCAACTTACCCTCTATAGGAGCAATCGGCAAAGAAGACAGCTCCTTATTGACCACTACTTTTAAACAAGTGGGGCAACCACTAATAGAAGACTGTGTGGCGTTATCAGTTGCTCAAGTACCCTTTACAAAATCAAAATATAAAGCCTACCTAAACCTTAAGACCCAAAAGGAGAATAAAATGGCGATTATATATGCTGATTCTTTACCTAAAAAATCAAAATATTTGCATTTTGAAATTAAAGATAAGATTGGTTTGATGAGCTTACTCAATGCTCCTGAAAATAAAGAAGTACAATCGTACTTAGCAAAAGATAAACACTGTAAAATAATATCAAGTATTTCAGTATATGTTGATGATATGTATGCTGCTCAAATGATAAATGCCGAAGGTGTATTCTTAAAAACTGATGCTAATGGCCTACTGCGTATTGAGATTCGTAATGGTAAAGAAAAACAACTAATATCAATACCCAAAGGTGAGATTTTTGCATACGAACAAATGGGTTTTTGTTGGGGAGAAGACCTCTACGGAAAGCCTAAAATAGTAACCTTGAACGCCAGAGGAAAATGCCCAGAAGGCACCGAGAAAAATGCTCAAGAAATAAGTGATATCAAATCGCATTTAAAATTTTAAGATGAAAACTATAAAAACTATACTAGGACTATTCCTTCTGATTTTCTTTGTATCAAGTTGCGAGGAGTTATTGGAAGTTCCTGATATATCAAATGAAAACGTTGTGCTTTTAGCACCTTTAGAAAGTACCATTGTAACGCAAAGCAACGTCGATTTTAGTTGGAACGAAGTTTTTGAAGCTACACAATATCGTGTTCAAGTGGCAGCACCAAACTTTGAAAATGCAGCACAAATTGTTATTGATACTACCATAATAATCGATAGCGCATTTACAGGAAATCGAATTATAAAATCTTTGGTCAATAGTGAATATGAATGGCGTGTTAAAGCCATGAACAGTGGTTTTGAAACTGAATTTTCGTCAAGTAAATTTGAAGTGAACGCTTCAACCAATTAAAGGAATACAACAGTGAAAAAAAATAATAAAACATATGTGTTATTGGCAGTGGTCATTAGTATATGGGGTATTATTGGGTATAAATTTATTAGCACCATAAATCCTGCTCCGAAAGAAATTGTTCAAACTACTTCTGATAAAATTTTTACACCACAACAGCTAAAAAAACGGACTGTTTTTAGTATCACGGCCAATTATAGAGATCCTTTTTTGGGTACGGTCAGCACGCCGCCAAAAAAAGTAAAAAAAACAACTTTTAAAAAAGCACAAAAACAAGTCCCTAAAAAATCGATTCAGTACACGGGTTTTATAGGTGATACTAATTCAAACGAAAACATATTTTTTGTTACTGTAAACGGGCAACAACAAATGATGTCGGTTAATGACACCTTTCAAGAGGTGAAATTAGTTCGAGGCACAAAAAGTACTATTAAAGTTAAATACGGAGGTGCCACCCGTACGATACAACTCACGGAATGAAAGCTGTACCTAAAATAAAAGCTGGAGCCTTGCAATTTGTACTCTTTATAGGAGCGGTGATTGCTGTCTTACTTATGGCCTTTGTTCTGCTATCTTACACACATACCCATTTTGATAAAAAGACAGATATAATCATAGACGTTATTAAAAGTGCTGATTTTGGACTTGTAGCTTCTTTAAGTAAACCTATTCCTCTTAACAACTCCATTCATATACCTTATCAGAATGATGCCGATATTGAAATCGTGGTAAAACGTGATTTATGGGGCATTTTTGAAAAGAGAACGGTTACTACTGTTCACGGCAATACCAAATATGTAAAAACGGCACTGATAGGAGGAAAAGAGCAAGGTAAAATACCTGCCTTATATGTAAATGACCATAGGCGTCCGGTTGTTGTTGCCGGTAATTCTAAAATAACGGGTACAGCTTATTTACCAGAACAGGGTTTGAAAATTGGTGATATCTATGGAAATTCATACCACAGGTCTAGGTTGTTGTATGGAAAACAAAGACAAAGTAATTCGGTTTTACCAAAGTTAAGTACAGAATTAAAACAGCAGATTCAACAACTTACCCAAGCTAATTATATGCCTTTAGGTGAAGAGGTTGCTAAGTTTCCTGATAAAGTACTTAAAAACAGCTTTGATGCTCCAACCCAGATAATTCAGGGTAGGGTAATACGGTTAAAAGATATTGACTTAATAGGCAATATTGTAATTTTTGCAACTCATAAAATTATTATTGAAGCCAGCGCCAACGTGCAAGATGTTGTTTTGTTAGCACCCGAAATTACAATTCGAAATGGGGTGAAGGGACAGTTTCAGGCAATTGCGAGCAAATCTATTTCCGTGGGGAAAAAATGCGAATTGGCCTATCCTTCAGCCTTGGTCGTACATAAAAAGAAGTCTTTAGTTCAAGAAGGAAATTTGGGGTCTAGACCTGATGGCAATAGTTCCCCTAGAATTTATTTAAATTCCTATGCAAAGATAAGCGGTGTTGTTATGGTATTGGAAGAAACAGATGAACAACAATTTTCTCCACAAATTAAAATAGATTTGAATTCCAAAGTTATTGGAGAAGTGTATTGTACTAAAAACCTGGAATTAAAAGGTAGTGTAAATGGTACCGTTATTACAGATAGTTTTATTGCTTTAGAGAACGGAAGCGTGTATCAAAACCATTTGTACAACGGCCTAATAAATAGTACTAAATTACCGAATATCTATGCTGGGTTGATGTTAGCAGATAGAGAACGCAATAAAAAAGTAATGAAATGGCTCTATTAAAAAAAATAAAGGCATCTACCTTAATGGAAACATTGGTAGCCACTGTTTTGATTGTAGTCATTTTTATGGTTTCAACTATGGTGTTGAACAATCTGTTATTAGGTAATATTCGTCAGAATACTGAAATTGCCCAAGAACGACTACATGTTTTAGAATATCAGTATAAAAACAACGGATTGACCATACCCTATTATGAAGATTTTGAATCATGGCAAATTTCTATTTCCAAAGATGAGAACAACGGATTGTCAATAATAACCTTAGAAGCTGAAAACCCGCGAACAAAAAAAACAGTAACAAATTATATTGCCAGTGAAGATTAAAATAGGAAAAGTAAAGGCATTCGCATTACAAGAAATGATAGTGGTATTGTTGATTACCACTATTGTTGTAGGTATGGCATTTTCTGTTTTGAATTTAGTACAAAAACAAATGGGGAATATTGAGGGTATTTATAAAGTAAAGTTAGAAGCCAATAAGTTACGGCAATCTTTATGGATCGATTTTAATCGGTATTCATACGTGTATTTTGATCAAAAAAAACAACTTTTGTATTTCAGTAACGAAATGGAAGAAAAACAGTATGCCATAGTAAATAATCAATTTGTTACCGAGAAAGATACCTTTCATATTCAGCTGGCATCAAAAGACTTTTATTTCAATAATCAAACTAGATTTTCAGGAGAGATAGATGCTATAGAACTAAAAACAAGTAAAGAAACCGGGTATCAGCAGATATTTGTTTTTAAAGACAACGCCCCAGCAACATACATGAACCAATAACTATGGGTTTTAAGCTAGAACATACATTGACCGAGCAAAATAAAGACGTTAACCCTGAAAAGGATTGGTTGACCAACCTATTGCAAAAAGAAATAGCTTTCGCCAAATTTTTTGGCAATAAAAAGAAAGAAGACTTTTATTCAGAATTGGGCATATTGTTAAAAGCTGGAATCAATTTAAAAGACGCGCTGGCCCTTATTCAAGAAAATCAAAAGAAGAAAAAGCAAAATGCGTTCTTTGGCGAAATGGTAGATGCCTTGGTCTCAGGTAAAAGTTTCTTTGAAGTTTTACACGAACGACCCGAGTTTTCGGAATACGAATATTACTCGGTCAAAATAGGGGAAGAAACGGGTACTTTAACACGAATTGTAGAAGAACTTGGCAAATTTTACGAGCGAAAGAATGAGCAGCGCAGAAGTTTGATGAATGCCCTTACGTATCCAATTATTATTTTATGTACCGCTGTTCTTGTAGTTGTTTTTATGTTGCGTATGGTAGTACCTATGTTTGAAGATATTTTTAAGCAAAACAAAGTTGATTTACCAGGAATTACTAAAATGATAATCAGCATATCAAATTTCATAAGAGATTACGGATGGTTAGTTTTGGTCTTCATCGGAATACTTTTGATTCTCAGAAAGACCTTTGCCAATAAAAAATGGTATAAAAAAGGAAAGGATAAAGCACTTTTAAAGCTTCCCTATATCGGAAGCTTTATAAGCTCCGTCTATTTGGCACAATTTACACAGGCAGTAGCCTTATTGACATCATCTAAAGTACCTATGTTAAACAGTATTCAACTGGTAAAAAAGATGATTGATTTTTATCCGCTTAACGAAGCATTGACTAATGTAGAAAAGGGAGTGCTTTCGGGTACAAGCTTAAATGGTAGTATGGCAGGCAATAAGATATTCGATAACAAAATGGTATCCTTGGTGAAAGTAGCCGAAGAAACCAATCAAACGGAATATATCTTTGAACGTTTAAATCAACAATATGCCATTGAAGTACAACAGAAATCAAAGCTTTTATCTACTTTGATGGAACCCATTATCATTATCGTAATTGGAATATTTGTTGGGGTAATATTGGTATCTATGTACTTACCAATGTTTAAGTTGAGTAGTGTTGTGGGTTGATATTATAGTACAACTGAAAAAAATTCAAAGTTTAAGTAAAGGATATATTTTAAATTAGCGGTTCAGCAACA
>QILY01000236.1 GCA_003232155.1 Maribacter sp. | reverse complement strand
AAAAGAAATTCACCGGGACAGGAAACTCAGGCGTAGAGTTACAACAATTGAAAAGACTTTGTCCTTTGTCGGGGGCTGACCCCTTTTTTACTCTTTTTTACTCTCTGCGTATTTGCTGATATTATACCTTAAATACGAAAAACAATAATTTCTTCTTTATGAAATAATCAAATAGAGTTGCATATGTTTCTAAAGTGTGCTATAGTGAAGGGAAATTTGGGGAGAAACAAGTAGTTTGTATATTAATTGTTCGTGCGTGCATCAAATTTACTTGCTCAATAAATACTTGTTACTAAACATAGAAAAGGTAATGTTATTTCAGTATATACACTATTATCTCACACTATGAGCCTTATGGATTATGGATAGGGGAAATCTCTCTCTAACGGAGAGTACCCCAAATAATACACTCACAATATAATCCCCTTTCATTCTAACGGAGGAACCATGTATCAATTAAATTCGAACATTTCAGTCGAGGAAACTAAAGCATTAGTCGAGGCACACTCTTATTTACAGCGTGGTTGTTATTTTACAGATATTGAAGATTGTGCATCAGGAAAGTTGTGTACTAGCCAATGGATTGATGATTATTTTTGGAATTTACTTAGTAGTTTTAGCGAATCTAATGGGAGTAAATTATTAGAAGAGAGCATTCCATGTTTTAAGAGAAAAGAACGTCAACCTGCCTTTTATATCGATCCCAGTTGCATGCATTCTGATTTAATTAATTTTTTAAAATCCAAAAGCTTTTCATTAGAAAAGGAAATATGGATGTCTCCAAAAGGAAAGTTGCACCCAACAAATATTCATGAATTATCCATTAATCCCGTAATAATTTCCAACTCGGATGAATTCCTTCGTGTTTTTTCAGTTGCCTTTGGCGGAGAATCAACGGAAAGTGATGGTTATGGTGACATCCCGCCTTCCTACTTAAATGCCTTAAAGGATTCTATTTCAGGGAAGAGTGCTCCCGGCGTAGAGCATCTACATTTCGTGGGACTATATGATAACAAAGTTGTTAGCTGCGGAAGTATTCACATCAGTAATAACTATGCCGGATTATATAATATTGGGGTAATTCCTGACTATAGAAAACTTGGAATAGGTGCGGCACTATCTCACTATGCAATGAAGATCGCACAAAAAAGAAATGTTGCTCGTATCTTCTTTCAGACCCAGCCAGGAGGCACTGTACAAAGTTTCTACGAAGGGCTTGGTTGTGAAGTGATTTTCGAGACAGCTATTGCCTTTATGGAGTAACTAAAGTGAAATCTACGTCTTCTGTAGCATTCATCGGAATATCATTATTCTTGGCAAGCTTACTCATGCTTGCCAATGCCTATTCATCTCCAAAAAAACAAAATGATTCTCAAGAAAATTATTCGGTTGGGCAAACAGTAAGCACTCCCAATGTGGCTCAAAAAAATCTCCAATTAAGTGAATTTAAACCAACATCACTTAACTCACATGTATCAGATGTTTCTTTGCCTGTACATGTTGAAATAATAGCCAAAAAGCTAATTCCTATTACACCGTCCAAAAAATATATTCTTGATATCGCCCAAATTATTGCTGCTTTCGCAAGCTTAGGAGCTCTTCTGTTTCTTTTATGGCAAAATATTTTATTGCAACGTCAATCAAAAGAGTTGTCTCAAAGTGTTCGTAGTGCCACTTATCAGAATATTGTGAACCATTATGTTGATATTAATAAAACATTAGCCATTGATTCGGGCATAGCTGACGCATACGATTCTTTTGAAAATGAAAGTAAGAATAGTTCGCCTGAAAAAGAACGGAAACGGGAATGGCTCGCATGGTGGTTACTTAATCATTATGAAAATGCTTATATGCAGTTCCAACTTGGGGTCCTTCCAAAGTTTATGTGGAATGGTATAGAAAATGATTGTTTAGCACAAATCAAAAAGCCATATGTATCTAATTTATGGGGCGACTCGAAGCAACTTTTTTCAGAAGAGTTTAGAGGGTTTATAGAGAAACATGCCTATGATCAAAAAATAATATCAGATAAGAATCTTAATGCCAAACCTACAAGTTCACCATTACAACATGATTAATTCATTTGGTAGCCACTAATCATTATGGAATCCTGGTTTATTATAGTAATTGCATCAACTCTTATTTATTCATTCGTCACGCTTCTAGATAGACGTGTTATGGCAATGAGAATGATAAGTCCAATTGCATATCTGTTATTAGGCAATATATCTGGTTTGATTTTTATAGCTTTCTTCTTTTTCCAATCTTTTGACAATATAAACTTTCGCATAAACTTAATAATTCTTGGCATAATTGTAGGTATATTATTTGGGGCATTTACATATCTTTATTTTTTAACCCTACAAAAAGCATCACCTGTTGCCACTGTCGCCTATATGCAAATAGTCCCTGCAATTACAACAATTGCAAGTATTTTCTGGCTTGGTGAAAGTATCTCTGAGTATGGTTTTGTTGCAATCTTATTGCTTTCTGTAGGACTAACCTTTATCTCACTCCTTGACAAAAAATTATCTGGTCATGTCGCTGGGATGATGGTTCCTGCTGTGATTCTGTTATCTATCGGATATGTAATACAAAAATTTCTTCTTGCTCAGTATCCAGTTGTTTTTTTAATTGTGCTTAATCGGCTTGGGGCAACAATTTTTGGTTTGTTAATTTTCTTTTGGGAAAAGAAAATTAACAACGTGAAAATGTCCTTGGATATTAAGTCTAATCCAAAAGGTGCAATAGCCGCTGTAGTGGGGGAATTAGGGTCAATCATTGGTCTATATTTTTTACTTCTCGCATATAACCAAGGACCATTTGCTGAAGTAAGTGCAATAGCTGCCACACTGCCTGTTGCTGTTTTACTTGGTGCGGTAGTCATGAGCAGCACAACTAAAGAAACATTTTGGGAAATTCCCGAAATACGAAGTCCGGGCAACTTGTTGCTTACCGCAGCCGCAAGCTTACTTATTTGTTTGTCCATTTATATTATTTCAGGAATAGGCATCACTCATGGATAATGATAAAGCTTTCTATGTCAAAGGGGCTAACATTTTCCATCCTGAAGTACGAGGTTGCTGGGAAAATATTGATTTGTTTTGGCATGGCAACAAATTTGTACAAAATGATCGTTTTCCTGCAGTCTGCATTGATGCCGAAAACACGTGGGTTATGCCAGGACTTATCGATTGCCATATGCATATTTGTGGAGAATCTACACTTCAAAATATCAATAATTTTAGATACGACGAACCAGAAGAAACAGCAATAAAGAGAGGGGAATGCAATGCAAAACTTTGTATAGAGGCAGGCGTGACTACAATACGAGATATGGGGAATTATGAACGTCGAGGACTAACCCTAAGAGACTACCTAAAAACAACAAATCATGTAGGGCCAAGAATTTTCTCCTGCGGGAACCTCATTACGGGACTTAACGGTCACGGCAGTGACTTTGGTGTTCAAACTTCTGAAAAACAACTTCTCCATGCTGTAGAATCAGAATTACAAGCGAATGTTGCTCTTATCAAAATCATAAACGACCCAATATATTTTTCTATTAAATCACTACGCCAAGCGGTCGAAATGGCCAACAAAGCTAATAAGCCTCTTGCATGCCATTCTTATACCAAGGATTCAGTGATTATTTCGACAAAATCTGGGGTTAACTCCATCGAACATGCAGCAGGCTTGGTTATTAATGCGAATTTAACTCACAGTAACCATATGCATGGATTTATTGTTCCAACATGTGTTGCCGCAAGCGATGTAGTTTTTGAACCTAAGAAAGCATTAAGCGAAATGGATGATGCCACACTACCTATTTTTCAACAATGGTGGAAATGTCTACAAGAGAACGTACCAGAATCAATACATAGGTGTTTATCTATAGGGGTTGGCACTGATTCTGGTTTTCCTCCTACTACATTTGGTTCAAGTGTATGGAGAGAAATGGCAATATTAAACAGTTTTGGAATGTCTTGGAAAGACTGCTTCATTGCAGCAACAGAAATAAATGCAAGAATTTTGCAACAACCATTAATAGGAAATCTTTATGAAGGGTCATTCGCAGACTTTGTTATTTTTTCTTCGAATCCTTTAAAGATAGGAATAAAAGGTAAAAATAATATACTAAGCGTTTTTATTGATGGTAAATGCGTTTTCGGTAAACATTTTATTGCTCCTTTTGTGTGAAATAAACATTAAAATTCCTGTAATCACTACATTACCCATGAATAAAAATATGAATATTTCCCCATCACCTCCTTCCAGTTATCATTGGACATGGGAATTTATAAAAGGTACTTTTCGAAATAAATTTTCTCCATTACCAGATAGATCAAGACGGGAACCATATAGTTATTTTAACGAGCTTACACAAAAATACTATGATCAATATCATAGTGCTAGTAATGATGATATTTTTTGTTGCTACCTGCGAATGATCCCTCATATTAATGAATACTTAAACCGAAAAAATATTACTGTTTATGATCTAGGTACTGGATTTGGAGATCTCTTTAATTGCCTCCAGTTTCATACAACGTCTAATATTGTTCTGGTAGATTTTGTTCAGGACAGTTTAGCGATTGCAGAATCTATAATAGCAGACAGATATAATAATATAATTCAAATAAAAGCCGACCTCAATAACTGGGGAAATTCCTCTCATAAATCACATTTGACTTTTAGCATTAATGTACTTCCTTATATTGGAGAATTATCAAGCTTTTTTGGAACACTTTCAGGTGTAACAAGGCCGAGCGGCCATTGTTGTATTGTTTATCCAATAAAAAGTCCTGTTTGGGAAGAATCATTTGATGGAATTAGCATAGTTCTTCACAATCCCCAAAAAGTTAATCGTACTGCTCGTGAAGCAGGTTTATGTTTAGTTGAGGAAAGAGAAGTGCGCTTTTCTCTGCCTTATAGTAGAGGGAAAATTAATTTTCCGATTGGCATAATAACAATATTTCAATACGTGACCTAATGAAATTATCACTCCCACCAGTATTTGTCATTGAATTAACTAACCAATGTAACGCACAATGCATTATGTGCCCACAGAATTTACAAGAAACAAAAGGAGATATTTGCATTTCCCTTATTGAAAAAATTTCGCCTCAAATAAGGACATTTGCAAAATGTATACAGCTTTATTTTCTAGGAGAGCCTACGTTGCATACAGATTTGAACAGAATCATTAAGCATTTTAAATGTCATACAAATGCAGCTATAGAAGTATCTACAAATCTTTCTGTATATGATAGCTATAGAGAATGGGAAGATTTTTTGCAAAGTGGTGTGGATCGTGTGTATTGCTGTATTGAAGGTGTAAGTCAAAAATCGCATATTTCCTTACGCTCAACAGGTAATTTTGAGAAAGCGGTAACTGCTGTTAAGAATATGTCTAAAATTAAAATGAATCGTCAATTAGATACCGATATCGTGGTAAAAAACATAGGCACCATTTTTAACAAAAATGAACAAAAAGAAATAAAACAGTTTTGGGAAGAAATTCCTGGTACACGGACATTAACATCATGGATGAATACTTGGGCTGGATTCATGCCATCGTTAAAAAAAATTGGATTAATTGAAGCTCCAAATTCTAACGCCGTGCGTGAAGCCTGTGCTGAGCTATGGAATAAGATGGTTATACGTTGGAATGGGAAAGTCGTTTTGTGCTGCCATGATTGGAAACCTGAGCATATTTTGGGTGATTCCAATTCTGAGTCACTTTTTAACATCTGGAATGGTGAAAAAATTATTGCCGCACGGAACGCCCACATGAGAAAAAATTTTTCAGGGATATGTGCCAAATGCAAAGAATGGAGTGTAATAAAAGAGTATATTAGCGATTATGGCATAAAATACAGCGATTTGACGATGCCAGAATGGGGTCGGCCACGCTAACCCATTGAGGTCGGAATGGGGTCTATAATTCGAAATGTCAACCTAAAATTGACCACCTATGTAATCAGGTAAGTCGGGTTTTCCCCGGGAAACAGAATGCAGAATGGGGGTCAAGTCTTGTTCCTTGCAGAATGCAGAATGGGGGTCGAATGCAGAATGGGGGTCAAGTCTTGTTCCTTGCAGAATGCAGGAATGCAGAATGGGGGTCAAGTCTTGTTCCTTGCAATTTCAAGAATGCAGAATGGGGGTCTTGTTCCTTGCAATTTCAAAACAAGACTGAT
>QILY01000243.1 GCA_003232155.1 Maribacter sp. | reverse complement strand
CACGGTAGTGGTATTCCCTATGCTGCGATTTGTAAAAGGTAATCCTGTGCAGATAGGTGAGCAAGTAGGTGCTTTTTTAGAAAAAGAAGTAACCGAGGTTTCGGGCTATAATGTGATCAAAGGGTTTTTGAATATTGTCATTAGCGATACCTTTTATCTTGATTTTTTCAACGGGATAAAAGATAAGTCCGATTACGGATTGGTAAAAGAAAGTGCCGATGATGCCGTAATGGTTGAATATTCATCGCCTAATACCAATAAACCTTTGCACTTAGGACATGTTCGAAATAATTTATTGGGATATTCCGTTGCAGAAATTTTAAAAGCTTCGGGTAAAAAAGTATACAAAACCCAAATAATCAATGATAGGGGCATACATATTTGTAAAAGTATGTTGGCCTGGCAGAAATTCGGTAAAGGCGAAACACCAGAAAATACCGGCTTGAAAGGTGATAAATTGGTGGGTAATTACTATGTGGCTTTTGATAAAGCTTACAAAGAAGAAATAGCCACAATGGTTGCCAGTGGTATTGATGAAAAAGTAGCCAAAAAAGAAGCGCTAATTTTATTAGATGCACAACAAATGCTTCAAAAATGGGAAGCTGGTGATGATGAGGTAGTATCCCTTTGGAAAACAATGAACAGTTGGGTGTACAAAGGCTTTGATGAAACCTATAAAAATATGGGTGTTGATTTTGATAAACTATATTACGAAAGTGACACCTATTTATTGGGTAAAGACGTAGTTGCTGATGGAATTAAAAAAGGTGTTTTCTATAAAAAAGAAGATGGCAGCGTTTGGATAGATCTTACCAACGAAGGGCTAGATGAGAAGATTGTTCTCCGCTCTGATGGTACAGCGGTTTATATGACCCAAGATATTGGTACGGCCATTCAACGTGTAAAGGACTATGCTGATATAAACGGAATGGTCTATACCGTAGGTAATGAGCAAGATTATCACTTTAAAGTGTTGTTTTTGATTCTTAAAAAACTAGGCTTTTCATGGGCCGAACAATTATATCACCTGAGTTACGGAATGGTAGATTTGCCTAGCGGAAAAATGAAGAGTAGGGAAGGTACTGTTGTTGATGCCGATGATCTCATGAATGATATGACCCAAACCGCAGCTACTATATCAGAGGAATTGGGCAAGCTAGAAGAGTATTCTACTGATGAAAAGCAGGAACTATATAAAATGATCGGCCTTGGGGCTTTGAAGTACTATATTTTAAAAGTAGACCCTAAAAAACGAATTTTATTCAACCCCGAAGAATCAGTTGATTTTCAAGGTAATACTGGGCCATTTATTCAATATGCCTACGCTCGTATTCAATCTATCTTAAGAAAGGCTGATTTTGATTCTGGTACAACTGTCACCCTGAGCGCAGTCGAAGAGCTTCATGCTAAAGAGAAAGAACTTATAAAACAACTGCAACAGTTTCCTGAAACCATTCAATTGGCCGCTGAGAATTATAGCCCCGCTTTGATAGCAAACTATGTGTATGATCTGGTGAAAGAATTCAATTCTTTTTACCAACAAGTATCTATTCTTGGTGAAGTAGATGAACAAAACAAGATACTTCGTGTTCAGTTGTCAAGAAAAGTAGCTGAGGTAATCGAATCAGGTTTCAAACTTTTGGGTATTGAAGTACCCCAACGTATGTAAATTAACCTGCAAGGTCTTTTTCTGACCTTGTAGTGTTACAGAGGGCAATTTTAGATTATTTATATAGTTGTAACTCCATATGTTTACTGTAGAAAATATTGGAATTCTAATATTGCTATATCTTGTAGGGTATTTGCTATACATCATATATTATGCGATTGGTTTATATCATATAAATCCGTTTATACGATTAAAGCCTTTATCTCCTCAAGAACAGCATTTAATTACTATCAATTTTCCGATATACTCGAAACTACCGCAACAACTTAAAGAAAAATGTAACAAACGTATTGTATGGTTCAGATGTAGAAAAAAGTTTGTATTCTATGGAGATGTTCATAAGCAAAAGGACTTGAAGTTGATATTGAGTGCAACGATAGTATTCATGACATTAGGAATGCGTGATTATAAAATGATGCGGTCATTATTGCGAATAATCGTTTACCCCACACAATACTATTCGAAAATTAATAAAAGGCATCATTTAGGAGAATACAATCCGCGTTTTAAAACGGTTATACTATCTGCGGATAAAATATGGGAAGGTTTTGAGATTGCTGATGATAATAGAAATCTGGCCATGCACGAATTTGCCCATGCCCTGAGTTTTGATATGATAAAGAAAACTTCATGGGAAGCAAGAAAATTTAGAGTTGGCTTAAAAAAGATAAAAGAACTCTTTCTTCAAGAAGCCTTTGTTGAAAAGTTAAAAGAATCCCCTTATTTTAGGGAATATGGTTTGACCAATCTACAAGAGTTTTTTTCAGTAGCAGTAGAAAACTATGTAGAGACTCCTGTTGAATTTCTATATGAATACCCACAGTTGTACCATATTATTCAACGGATGCTAAATTTTGATTTTCAACGAGCACCCATTTCTAAGGTATCTAAAATTTAACTCTAAAACTGAAATTAGGAGTTATACCTAAAGAAACACTTTCAATAGTTTCTATTTCATTAGCATTGTTAAGCCTAAAATAGGTGTTCAAAATGTTATTTTTACTAGTGAAGTTTAAAACAGATGCTCCAACTGATGCTTTGATACCCGAACTTAAATTAAAATCGTAGATAATAGATGCATCTGCTCGTAAATAGTCAGGTAATCGGCTGCTATTGGGTGAAGTGTAATTTATTCTATTCGGGAAAAAAGTAGTGTCGATAGGGGTATCTGCATCTGGTTCAGTAAAAGGTTTTCCAGAACGGTAATTCAGGCCAAAGCCTATTTTAAAATTGTTATAGGTGTATATGCCCCCAAGGGTCACGGTATGCCGTATATCAAAATTATTTGGAAAACTTTGCGGTGTAATAGCATCAAAAGTGTAATTGTTCGAATTGAAAGTATAGCTCGCCCAAATACTATAATCGGTTGTTTTTTTATTAATTAAAAATTCGATACCCTTTACATCATACCTACCTAGTTCATCATTAAATTGATTTTGGTTTTGAAAGCCTTGAGTAGCCGTACTAATATCATTTACTTGTTTGTAAAACCCCTCAAGACCTATATATAGGTTTTTCCATTCATAATTAAGACCTATAGAACCTTGCTTGCTTTTTGCTATAGGTAGATTTTTCAATGTTTCTTTTGCTACTACCCATCGTCGTTTTTCAATGCCTAGAAAGTTCTGTTCCAAATCAATAATTTGATGGGTAGCCTGACTCTTAAACTCCCCCATAACAATGGCATTTAGACCTTCGGATATTTTATAGTTGATATTTAACCGTGGCTCGATAACCAATTCATTAAAATCTCTTCGGTTGTTATAATAATTTGCTCGTACACCTCCTCTAGCAAATAGTTTTTTATTGGGCGATTCATAACTTAGTTCAGAGAAAATAGCTTGCGTAGTTATAATACCTTTGATGTCTCTTACGAAAGGGGGTTGGGTTACCTCAGTTTTATTGGTAATTCCTGTATCGCTCAATTGATATCCGTTCAACCAGTTGAAGTTTTCGTTGAATTGAAATTTGGTTTTAAACAATAACGATGTTTCTTCAACTAGATTATTTTGAAATAAAACTTGGGTGTCTATCGCTTTGTTTTGAGCATCTAAGTTATACCGACTGTAGTATACGTTTAAATACGTTGAAAATTTATTACTCCAATTACTTTCTAAACTACCACCAAAAGAAAGATTGGTTTGGTCCAATTCACTTTCAGTTTCTCTCTCGCCATCTGCTGAGCGTTCTGAATAATCAAGTATATTATTAGTATTGATAAAACTTAAGCGTATTTTTTGATTTGTATTGATGTCGTATAGGACTTTTGCAGTAAAATCATTAAAGTAAAAAGTATCATCACGTTGAATATCCCGTATTTGATTACCGCCTCCAGTGACTTGGTCATCTCTAAAAACACGATTAAAAAATTGTGTGAATGTAGGCGTATTTAAAAAATCCGTCAACGAACGCCGAGCTGAGAACTGAAATGCTAATGAATTGCTTAACGGTACTTGACCATATAAATCACCACTTATAAGATTGAATCCGGCTCCTCCAAAAAAGGTGTTGGTGATTTTATTTTTGGTACGCATATCAATTATACCACTTACACCATCACCATATCGGGCACTACTTCCATTTTTAATTAAAGTCACCTTGTCGGTCAAATGTGGATTAAAAGCAGAAATGAGACCAAAAAAATGTCCAGATTGATACATTTTGATTCCATCCCATAAAATAAGATTCTGATCGTTAGTACCGCCACGTATATTAATGTTAGATATGGTTTCATCAATACTTTCTACACCAGGTAGGGCTTGAATTGTTTGTAAAATATCGGGTTCGGTTAAACCAGGAAGAATACCAAAAGCATCGGTATTTAGTTCAATGCTTGCGTCTGTATTTTTTATAAGTCCTTTAGTTAAGAAATCATAGACAATTACCTCTTCTAGTGCTTGGTAAAACTGGGCAAGTAAAAGAGTTTTACATTGATTTTTGCTAATCAGTTTCTCAGCATTTATAAAAAGGGTTTTAAAACCTACATGATGTATTTGAATGTTGGCATTACGGGGTACATTGTTCAAAGAGAAACTACCATCTAAATCGGTAATTATGGCAATGTCGGTGCCTAGAATCATAACTGTGGTTCCAGCAATGGTGTTTTGTTTAAAATTGTCGAACACCACACCGCAAATATCTATAGTAGTAGTTTTAGCAAAAGTATAGTACCGTTCGTTCAGTTTTTCGATTTTGAGGCTGGTCTGTTTTCGTAAATCAGCTAAAATATCTTTCAAAATTTGTGTTTTGGGTACTGTAATTTGAATACCACTAATATCCTCATCTACATACGAAAATTTTACAGCAAAGGTATTTTCAAGCTGCTGTATGAAGGTAATTAAGGATGTGTTAGGGATATTTTCTTGCGCTTTGGCATTGGTGGTACTTAAGAAGAAAAGTAGACCAAGTAGAAAATAAAAATATTTAAGGGGCATTTTCAACATAGAAGAGCACTTTAGCACCCTCTAATTTAAACTTTATTTGTGAAGGCATGCTAATACTTTTTAACGCTAAATCAAGGTTTGTATTGCTAAAAGCACCTGTGTATAATTGATTGGCATCAATATTTTTGATTTCAACTTCTATATTGTGTTGTCTTTGAAATTCGTCAAAAACATACTTTAACGGAATACTTTTAAAAGAACTTTCTTTATTGATCCATGTAGGTGCATTAGTAGTCAATGTAGTTTCAGTAGCAATAACTTTTCCGTTTATAGCCAAAAACGAGCTTCCAGCTGGTAATTTGGTTTCTTTTCCGTTATATGAAACACTTACTAGGCCTTCAAAACAAGTCACTTCAAAAAAGCCATCACGATTTTCTACATTAAATTGGGTGCCCAAAACAGCAACTGTACCTGCATCAGTAGCTACAGTAAAACGCTTCCCTTTAGCTACCTTAAAAAATGCCTCACCTTCTAATGCTACATTTCTATCTTTATCCCATTTGCGTTCGCTGAACGATATTTCAGAGTCAGCATTAAGCACAACTTCAGAATTATCGGGCAAAATCACTTGCTTGCTCTCGGCATATTGGGTAGACGTTTGTTGATCTAAAGAATTTAAATAAAAATAAGAACCTACCATAAGTATTACAACAGCAGCGGCAACACGTATAAACTTCTTGAAAGGGTTCAATTGAATCACCTTCGGTTCTTGAAGTGTACGTTTATTTTTAAGGGCTACTAAGGTTTCTTCCATATCAAAATCAGGACCCTTTAATCCGTCTGAAATTGCAATGATTCGCTGATAAGAAGTATACTCTTCAGAATTTTTGAATTCTGCGAGCTCCTCTTCAGAGAGTTCATTGTTTAGCCATTTTGCCAAGTAATTTTCTTGCATAATTTCTAGCTTTATACCTTAATAACAATCAGTTATATAAAAACCCTACTTAATAAGTTTCAAAAAGCTTATGGGTCTATAAAAATAATTTCACTTATCACTTATCACTTATCACTTATCACTTACCACTTATCACTTATCACTTATCACTTATCACTTATCACTTATCACTTACCACTTATCATTTTTCACATACCACATATCACATACGACTTATCACTTATCATTTTTCACATACCACATACCACTTATCATTTTTCACTTACCACTTACCCACTTACCACTTACCACTTACGACTTATCACTTATCATTTTTCACTTATATCCCATCTATTTGTTCCCGTAATGTTTTTAATGCCAAATGCATCCGTTTTTCTATGGCTTTGATACTTACTTTTTCAAGTTCGGCAATATCAGCATATTTTTTCCCATCTATCCGATTTAATAAAAAAGTAGTGCGTTGGTTTTCAGGTAAACTATTGAGCACTTTATCTAATTTTTCTTTGAATTCATTTTCTTCCATCAAAAATTCAGGAGATTCATTTGTGGTTTTTAAGCTTTTGTCGGCATACTTCAATCGAACTTTTTCTGCTTTAATTACATTCAAATACATATTATTGGCAATAGTGTATACATACGATTTTGCTTTTTCAGGGGCAACCTTAGCACAGTTTTCCCAAAGTTTCAAAAAAGCTTCTTGCACAGCATCATGCGCTTTTTCTTCATTACCGAATTTATAATATATATAATTAAAAACCGTTTTAGAATTAGCTCTGAAAATAGTATTGTATGTCTGCTCTTCACAAACGTTGTCGATTTTTTTGGCTTTCAATAGAGTGGTTTTTTCCAAAGATATTTTAAAAAAAATTAAAAAACAGGTAGGGTGTTTTTTAAGTGAGTTGTTTTAGTGTTGAATTAACATATAAATCCAAATCAT